>NZ_JBMFGY010000015.1:0-43718 GCF_049977125.1 Acidiphilium sp.
TATGCTTTCAGCCTAACGCTCTAGCTCTATGTTTTCTCGAGCGATTTTATGCGATTATGTTGCCGCTGTCGCGTCAACTTCATCGCATATCGCTCTAGAGCGTTATGCTTTCAGCCTAACACTCCAGCGCTATGTTTTCTCGAGCGATTTCATGCGATGAAGTTGCTGCTGCTGCGTCAACTTCATCGCATATCGCTCTAGCGCGTTATGCTTTCAGCCTGACGCTCTATCTCTATGTTTTTTCGAGCGATTTCATGCGATTATGTTGCCGCTGCCGCGTCAACCTAATCGCATATCGCGCTAAACCAGGGATCGACCGGGGCGTCAGCCCCGGCTTTCCAAAAGGGGGGTCTCATGCGGTTCAAGGAACGTCGCGTCGTTGTGATGGGCGGCAGCCGGGGCATCGGGTTCGCGATTGCCAAAGGGTTCGCCGCCGAGGGCGCGGATGTGGCGATCTGCGCGCGCGGGGCGGAGGGGCTGGAGGTGGCGCGCAAGGAGATCGCGTCGCACAGCCATGCCATATATGCGGCACGCTGCGACCTGGCTGATGCCGCGCAGATTGCCGCGTTCATTCCCGAAGCCGCCGGCGCGCTGGGCGGTATCGATGTGTTGGTCAACAACGCCTCGGGCTTCGGCATGACCGATGATGAAACCGGCTGGGATGCTTCGTTCAAGGTCGATATCATGGCGATCGTGCGGGCGAGTCAGGCGGCGGTGCCGTTTCTGCAGACCGACGAGGGCGGGTCGATCATCAATATCGCCTCGATTTCGGGCTTGCGCGCCTCGACCCGTAGCGGCCCCTATGCCGCCGCCAAGGCCGCCGCGATCAATTATACCATGTCGCAGGCGGCGCAGCTGGCGCGGCAGAACATCAGGGTCAACGCGATCTCGCCGGGTGCCATCGAGTTCCCCGGCGGGGTGTGGGACCGGCGCAAGCGCGATAATCCGAAACTCTACGAAACCACCCTCGCGTCGATTCCGTTCGGCAGGTTCGGCACCGCCGAGGATGTGGCGGACGTGGCGTTGTTCCTTGCATCGCCCGCGGCGCGCTGGATCACCGGGCAGAATATCGTGGTCGATGGTGGGCAGTTGATCGGGTGATCGGATCAGCCCCGTGGTTGGGGGCGGGGATCAGTCGTCGGCGTAGGGATTTTTGGTGCCGCGCAGGGACAGGCGCAGCGGCGTGCCGTGGAGGTGAAATTGCTCGCGCAGGCTGTTCATCAGGTAGCGCTGATAGGTTTCCGGGGTCATTTCGCAGCGGGTGCCGAACATGGCGAAGCTCGGCGGGCGGGCCTTGACCTGGGTGATGTAGCGTAGTTTGAGGCGCCGGCCTTCGACCAGCGGGGGCGGGAAGCGTTCGAGCGCGCCCTCGAACCAGCGGTTGAGGGCGCCGGTGGAGACACGCTTGTTCCAGACGAGGTCGGCTTCGCGCACGGCGGGGAGAAGTTTGTTCACCCCCTCGCCGGTTTCGGCGGAGAGTGGGATGGTCACGACGCCCTTGAGTTGGGAGAGCGAGGATTCCAGCCGGTCGCTGATGGCGCGACGGGTTTTGTCGCGGTCTTCGACCAGATCCCATTTGCTCAGGGCGATGATACAGGCGCGGCCTTCGCGTTCGACCAGCCGGGCAATCTGGAGATCCTGATCGTGGATGCCTTCGAACGCGTCGATCACGAGGACCACGGTATCGGCGAATTTCAGGGCTTCGAGGGTCGAGGAGGTCGAGAGTTTTTCGAGGCCGGCTTCGACGCGGGCGCGTTTGCGCAGGCCGGCGGTGTCGAACAGGCGGTAGCGCGTGCCGGTGCCATCGGTCAGTTCGGCGGCGATGGCATCGCGGGTGAGGCCGGGTTCGGGGCCGGTGATCGAGCGTTCCTCGCCGAGCAGGCGGTTGAGCAGGGTGGATTTGCCGGCGTTGGGCCGTCCGACCAGGGCGAGATGGAGCGGCCGGTCGCCTTCGGGTTCGCCATCGCCGATGGTGTCGGGCAGGGCTTCGAGGATCTGGTCGATCAGGTCGGAGACGCCCTCGTTATGTTCAGCCGAGATCGCGACCGGTTCGCCGAGGCCGAGCGCATAGGCTTCGAGGGCGGCCGAACCGCCGCCGCGACCTTCGGATTTGTTGGCGACCACGATCACCGGCTTGCCGGCGCGGCGCAGCCAGGCGGCGAAATGACGGTCTTCGGGCAGCAGGCCGGCGCGCGAGTCGATCACGAAGAGAACGAGGTCGGCCTGGTCGACCGCGGTGCCGGTGGAGGCGCGCATGCGGCCGGGCAGGCTGTCGGGCGGCGCTTCCTCGAGGCCGGCGGTGTCGATCAGCTGGATTTTGCGGCCATAGAGCTCGCCCCAGGCTTCCTTGCGGTCGCGCGTGACGCCGGGTTCATCGGCGACGAGCGCGATGCGCTTGCCGGCGAGGCGGTTGAACAGGGTGGATTTGCCGACATTGGGCCGGCCGCAGATCGCGACGCGCGGGGCGCGGTTCGGGGAGGGGACGGGGGTGGGGTCGGTCATCGATAGGCGGTCAGCACCGCATCGCGGGTCAGGGCGAGGAGGGTGCCGCCGACCGCGATCGGGGGTTGATCGGCGACGCCATGCAGTTCGATGCTGTCTTCGGGTTTGGCCAGAAGAATGCCGGTGCGGGCGTCGACCACGATCAGACGCTGATCCGATCCGGTCAGGATCAGGCCGCTGCCGGCAACGATCGGACCGTGCCAGCGGATCGGGCCGTAGTCTTTTTTCGGGTTTTTGTAAGCGGGTAGATCGGTCAGCCAGGAGACATAGCCCTCGGCCATGTGGATCGCGGCAAGGCGTTGGTCCTCGGTGAGCAGAAACAGCCAGTCGCCGGCGATGGCGGGGGTTTCGGCGCCGCCGGCGCTCTTGCCCCAGATGCGTCGGCCGGAGCGCAGGTCGAACGCGACGGTCGAACCGGCGACCCCGGTGACCACCACCAGATTATTGCCGATCACCGGATTGGCGACGATGCTCGACACGTTGAGCGGGTTGGCGGTGTCGTAGCCGGCGGCGAGGCTCTGTTCCCACACCGCCGAACCGGTTTGCGCATTGATGCCGGCGACCATGCCGGTGCCGAATCCCGCAACGATCACGCCCTGGTCATAGGCTGGCGCGCCGGCACCGAACATTGAATTCGACGACGAACCGGTGGGAAAGCGCCAGGCGAAGTCGCCGGTCGTGGCGTCGAGCGCGATCAGCGTGTTGTCGAGCAGGACGATGTAGATCCGGCCACCGCCGATGGTGGGGGCCGAGCGGGCCGGCTGGTCGAGTTTTTTGGTCCAGCGGGCGGCGCCGGTCGCGGGATCGAGCAGGCGGAGTTCGGCAAAGCCGGTTGCGACGTATAATCCGCCGTTATCGAAGGCGAGGCCGCCGCCGAAAGCGAAGCTTGAATCATGCTTGGGGCGCATTTTCTGGCGCCAGATGTGCCGACCGTTGCTGAATTGCACGGCATCGACGAAGCCGTTGGCGTCCATCGTGAAGATTTTCCCCGCGGCGATCACCGGTTGGACGTGCAGCGAGCGGCGATAGGTGGCGCCGGCGCCGATGCTGGTGCGCCAGGCCTGGGTGAGACGGGCGGGCAATGCAGCCACGCCCGTGTTGTGCCGCGCGTTGCCGCCGGCCTGTGGCCAGCTCATGCGCGCGACCGGGGCGGGGAGGACGACGGCGGACGCGTTCTCACTGACCGCGAGCGGTTCATGCGGCGGCAATACCGGGATCTTGACGCCCGGCACCGGCTTTTTGTCGGAGCCTTCGAACAGGCTGCAACCGGAGAGCAGGGCGGCCGACATCAGCAGCGCGCCGCGCCGCCCGATTGTGGAAATGGCGCGTGGTGTGGTCATGGCAGGTTCGGTCATCCGTTCAGTTTCGCCATCAGCCCTTCGGCCAGATCGCGGACATTGGCAGGGGCGGCGGGATCGGCGGTGACCCGGTTCAGCAGCGATTGCGCCTCGGCATTTTTGCCGGATTTCATGTCGAGCACGGCGGCGTTGACCTGGGCGAGGTCGTGCCACGGGCTGTCGGAGGCCATCAGCGGCTGCAACCGCGCCATCAAAGCGGCATCGGGGGCGTGGCCCATTTCGTGTTGAACCCAGAGAAGATTGGCGAGGCCGCGTAGCATCGGGCCGGCACCGCTGTCCGCCGCGCCGAGTTGGGTCCAGAGCGCCGCGGCGGCTTGGGGCTTGCCGCCGCTCTCGTAGAGTGCAGCCGCTCGAAGCCGGGCGAGTGTGGCGTAGCCGGCGGGTGCTTTGGCGGCGAAGGCGATCAGCGCCTTGGCATCGGTGAGATCGGTCGTCTTGGTCGCGTCCGGCCCGGCGGCGGCGATCCGGTCGGTCAGGGCGACATAGGCGGTCGCGGCCCGGGTGTTCTGGCGCTGATGATACCATTGCAGCGTCTTCCAGCCGCCGATTCCGATCAGCACGATGCCGGCGGCCGTGATGAACAGACCGGCATAGCGGGCCAGAAACTTGCGGGTGCGCTCGGCGCGCAGATCATCGGCGACTTCATCGAAAATATCGGGCACGCTGGGTCTCGCTCGTGGTGGGCGCACGCCGCCTTAGAGGCGGAAACGTGCTGATTTCAGGGTTGGCGCACCGCGTTCATAGCGGTGCGCGCGGCCGAGGGCAACGTAACCGGATTTTCACTATTTCATGGCATGGTCCGACCATGCGCTGTCTGATGGTATTGTTATGTATCCTCCCGCTGGCTGGCTGCGGCTTGGGCGCCGGGGCGGATATCGGCGTTGGCGTCGGGGCCAATGTGCTGGCGCTGACCACGATTCATCGCACGATTCCGGATGCCGTGGTATCGCTGGTGACGGGCAAGGATTGCTCGATGGTGCGGCTCGACAATGGTAAATCCTACTGTCGGCATCTCCAGCCCTTGCCGCCGCCGCAACCCTATTGCACCCAAACCCTGGGTCAGGCGACCTGCTGGGCCGATCCATCGAAATTGCCCGATCACGCCCCACAGATCGCCTCTGGCCCGTATCAGCTCAGCCCGCTGCAACTGGCCAATCGCGATCATCGCTGGCCCTGAGCACTCCCGGCACGCAACGCGACGTACGGGCAGATCAAAGATCCTGCCGGCAAATTACCGCGGCGTTTCGACTCGCGGATTCGGACGGCGTGATTGCTCGTCATCGAGGCGTGAAGCTGTTTGTTAAGAATTGTCCGGTAATTTTAGAAAAGTCACGGCGATCTGATGCGTAACATATTGAAAGTAATGAACTCCCATGTCGGAAGAAGAGTCTCTGCGTGAACGGCTTGCCTTCGTCGGTCTGAATGACGCGGCGCTGGCTCGCCTCAAGGCGGTCAAACCGGTCGTGATGGCGGCGTTGCCGGCGGCGCTTGATCGATTTTATGCCAAAATCATGGCCGAGCCCGCGACACGCGGTTTCTTCGCCGACCAGGCGATGGCGTCGGGGGCAAAAACCCGGCAGGCCGGACATTGGGATCTGATTTCGGACGGCAGGTTCGGTCAGGCCTATCTCGATGCCGTCAGCAAGGTTGGCCGGATTCATGCGCGCATCGGGTTGGAGCCGCGCTGGTATATCGGCGGCTATGCCTTGATCCTCGAGCGGTTGATCGAGGCGGTGCTGCGCGCGCGGATGCCAAAATCGAGGTTTCTGGCCAAATCGGTCGATCCGGGCGATGTGGCCGCCGATCTGGCCGCACTGACCAAGGCGACGCTGATCGATATGGATTATGCCATTGCAGTCTATCTGGAGGCTCTCGATACCGCGCGGACCGCCGCAGAGGATCGAGCCAGGGCGACCAATGGGGCCGTGATGCGGATTGTGGGAGCGGCTCTCGGTGCGTTGGTGGATGGAGATCTGACCCACCGCATCGGTAATGACATGCCGGAGGAGTATGCGCAGCTGCGCGAGGATTTCAACATTGCCATCGCCAAGCTGCAAACCACCATGCAGGCGATCGCCACCAATGCGGATGCGGTCCGCTCCGGTGCCGAAGAGATTACACAGGCATCGGATGATCTGTCCCGCCGCACTGAGCAGCAGGCCGCCAGCCTCGAACAGACCGCCGCCGCGCTCGAACAGATCACCGCCACGGGCCGAAAAACCGCCGAGGGGGCGGGCGAAGCGCGCAAGGTGGTTGCCGAGGCCCGCGCCAGTGCGGAACGATCCGGGGTCGTGGTGCGCGACGCCATCACGGCGATGAACGGGATTGAGACATCGTCACGGCAAATCGTCGGCATTATCGGCGTTATCGATGAGATTGCGTTTCAGACGAATCTGCTCGCGCTGAATGCCGGGGTTGAGGCTGCGCGCGCCGGTGATGCGGGGCGGGGGTTCGCGGTTGTGGCCACCGAGGTGCGAGCGCTGGCGCAACGCTCCGCCGATGCGGCCCGTGAGATCAAGACATTGATTTCAGGTGCCGGCCAGCAGGTGGATTCCGGCGTTAAAATGGTCAGTGAAACCGGCAAGACGCTGGGTTGGATCGTTGATCAGGTCGCCACGCTCTCGACGCTGGTGACCGATATTGCCGCCTCGGTGCAGGAGCAGGCGATCGCGCTTGGGGAGGTCAATACCGCGATCGGCCAGATGGATAATGTGACCCAGCAGAATGCCGCGATGGTCGAGCAAGCCACCGCCGCCAGCCATAGTCTGTCGGCCGAGGCAAGTGAGCTCGATCGGTTGATCGGACAATTCGTGATCGGTGCGGGGCATGGGCCGGTCCCACGATCGGCATCCGTGCCGAAGCCGTCAATGGCGGGATTAGAACGCCGTTACGGCACGTGATCCGGGCCGCGGTGGGAACGATCCGGTGTTTGCCTTGTCGCCACGCGGACCCCTTGGGCTGACGCGCGTTGGCCTGGCGCTAGAGCGTGATGCTTTCAGCGTAACGCTCTAGATCTTTATTTTTTCGAGCGATTTCATGCGATTATGTTGCCGCTGCCGCGTCAACTTAATCGCATATCGCTCTAGTCATTGCGTCCGAATGATTTAAGGTCGCCCCTTGACCTGCCGCATCGGCGGGTTGCGGCGGGATGATCAGCGCAGGGTCAGCGTGATGTTGCGATTGGCGCGGCGGCGATACCACCAGTTCACCAGACCAAATATCACGATGCCGCCACCGAGCAGGATCAGGCTGCCGGGTTCGGGCACCTGTACGGGGAGTTGCGATGTGACGGTGCCGGTACCGCCGGTGGTGATCGAGGCTTGGGGGTCGCTGGAAAGTGGTGGGGCGTAGTCGGCATAGCCGCCGGACAGGACCGTGAAGTTACCCGGCATGATGGTTGCGACTGCGGGGGTGCAATAGCTGCAATTCTGCTCCAGCACCGAGGCTTGGGGCGGGAGGGGGTTGGAAACCAGCGGGTCCTGTTCGGTGTAGAGGAACTGGTTGGCGAACATGGAGAGATCATACTGATCGCCGGTTGCCAGCAGCGAAGGGATCGTGAGATTGAAAACGGTTCCCGAGATCGCCGAGATCATGGTGCCGCCACTGAAAGTCTCGAGGATTTCGGTCTTAAGATCGAGCGTACCGCCTGAGTAGGTGGTTGTCACATTGTTGTTAACATAGCTGCCGGTGATGCCGGTGAAGATGAGGCCGGTACCGATGGATGCAGCGTAGGATTGTGCCGGCAGGGTTGCGGTGATCGAAAAGGGCGAGGCAGCGAAGGGTGCGGCCGTCGGGCTTGGCAGAGGGAAGGCGTATGTGCCGTTGTAGCTGATTGTTGCGGTGCTGGTGGTGGAGGGGCTCGTTGGGAAAAACGCCGTCGACACAGTCGCCGATGCCATCATTGGCGTGGCAATGATGGCGGATGTTGCGAGCAGGGCGATCAGGTGACGGCGCATCAATGGGTTCCTCTTTTTGCTGTCGAGCGTGACATGTTTTTCGATGCAAGACCGATGCCAAATAATGATTTCAATAGGATAATCATTCTGTCGTCAGGCGAGTGTAAAATTTCCTGACAGAATTCCCTGCGGCAGCGGTGGTTTGTTGCCGATTGTAAGTTGATTGGGCGTTGCCAGATCAGGCGTGTGACATGTTTGTGGCGGAGGAAAGGATGGCGGACGATACGACGACGCTAACGGTTTATTATGATGGCGCGTGTCCGGTGTGTTCGCGCGAGATCGCGTTTTATCGTGATCAGATGGAACGTGATCAGGCGGGACGGATCAACTGGGTCGATGCAACGATTTGTGGCGCGGACGCGCTGGGGCCGGGGTTGGATCGGATGCAGGCGCTCGCGCGGATGCATGTGCGCACGGCGGATGGCGAATTGGTCTCGGGTGCGGCGGCGTTCGGGCGGATCTGGCGGGAACTGCCGCGGTTTCGACCGCTCGGCACGGTTTTGGCGATCGGTCCGGTGGCGGTTATCGCGGAATGGGCATATCGGGGGTTTCTGCGGTTGCGGCGCCGGTGGCGGCCAGGGTGATGCGGTAGCGCAACAGGGGCGATAGCGGGTCCGCGGCGTCGATCAGGAACCCGCCGTTATTCACCACGACGCGCTGCGAGGCGATATTTCCCGGGTCGGTCATGATGTCGACATGGCGCAGACCGCGGGCGGCGGCTTCGGGCAGAATAAGCGCGAGCGCACGGGTGGCGATGCCCTGATTGCGCCGGCTTGCGAGAACACTGTAGCCGATATGGCCGCTGACGTGCGGTGGCAGGGCTTCGGTGCCGGGTTGCCAGCGCAGGCTGATGCTGCCGGCGAAATCGGGGGCGAAGATCCAGCGGCGAAGGCTCGGCAGGCGGGGTTTGAAACTGCCGTCGGGCTGGCGCACTGGTCCACCCCGGGCATCGGGGTCGTTCAGGCCTGTGATGAACCTCGCGGCGTCCGCCTCGATCAGGGCGAGTTCGACACGATAGAATTCGGGGTCGAGATTGTTCGGCGAGTAGCCGGTGAGAAGCGCGTTGCGGTAGGCGGGGAGATCGGCGAGATCGGGCCGGCGCAGGGTGATCACGGCCGGTCGCGGAGGAGAAACTCTCGGCCGATTTTGACGCGGTTCTCGCCGTCATAGGCGACGATGTCGGCGGTGGCGTAGGTTTCGCCCCAGGATTCGGGGATGAAGCTGCCGGTGCCGACGACGTCGATCGGGGTGTGGGCATCGGCGAGCACGCTGCATTTTTCGACGCCGAAGCCTGACGAAGCGACGATTTTGACGCGGATGAAGCCGGCTTCGTCGAGCGCTTCGCGCATCCGCCAGACCGAAGCCGCGGAGACGCCGGTGCCGATCAGGTAGCGGAGTTCGTTGTGGCTGCGGTAGCGGCGGATCGCGCCCGGCGCGTGGCGTTCCATCACCGCGTAGCTTTCCTGCGGATCGAGCCCTTCGAGGAAACGGCCGCCATGGGTGTCGAGCCGGACCGAGAGGCGGCCGGCTGCGGCGAGCTCGGGGAAGTGGCGGCAGACGGCGAGGGCATCGGTGATTTCAAGGCCGAAATAATCGGTCAGAACGGTCAGATCGGAATCGGGGAAGGTTTCGTGGAACATTTCGGCGGCGCGCAGGGTGCTGCCGGCGTAGCCGATCAGCGCGTGGGGCATGGTACCGAAGCCGCGCGGCGCACCGAAATAATGCGCGGTGGCATCGTTGGCGTTGCCGATGAAGCCGCGCGCGCCTTCGGCCTGGGCGGCGCGCGAGCCGACGGCGGCGGCATAGGCCATCATATCGGCCATTTCGGCACCGGCGCAGTGGCGGGCTTCCATCGCGAGGAAGGCGGATTTCGGCAGGGCGGCGCACATCTGATAGGCGTTGTGGGCGGCGACGCAGGCGGGGCCGAGTTTTTGCAGCAGGATGGTCTCGAGATCGACCAGCAGCAGGAAACTGCCGGTGATGTAGGCGATCGGCTCGCCGGCGCCGACCCAGGTGCCTTCGGGGTGTTGGAGCTCGATATCGACGGTCTCGCCGCGCAGGGCGGCGACCTCGTTCAGCCAGGCGAGCATCAAAGCGGGGGCCGAGACCACCGGGCGGCGCAGAAAATAGGCGTAGGTGACCCGGCTGTCGCCGAATTTGGCGACGATTTCCTTGGTGCGGTTGAAATACGCATCGGTCCGCGCCGCGATCCCGGCATCGAGATCGGCGCGGGAGACGCGGCGCGGGGCGCGGCTCATTATTCCGCCGCGATCTCGGTGGTCCGGGGTGCGCGGCGGGATTTCAGTTCGGCGGCGATCAGAAACGCGAGTTCGAGCGATTGCTCGGCGTTGAGCCGCGGGTCGCAGAAGGTTTCGTAGCGCGCAGACAAATCCGCCTCCGAGAGTTGGCGCGCACCGCCGACGCATTCGGTCACGTCCTGCCCGGTCATTTCGACATGGACGCCGCCGGGGATGGTGCCTTCGGCTTCGTGAATGTCGAAGAAGCCGCGCACCTCGGAGAGGATCGCGTCGAACCGGCGCGTCTTGATCCGCCCTGCGGTGGTGATGGTGTTGCCATGCATCGGGTCGCACAGCCAGGCATTGCGGCGGCCTTCGCGCCTGGCGGCGCGCAGCAGTTTCGGCAATTTGGCGGCGACATGATCGGCGCCCATGCGGGCGATCAGGGTCAGCCGGCCCGGCTCGGCATCGGGGTCGAGCCGTTCGATCAGGCGGAGCAGATCGTCCTCCTCCATGCTCGGGCCGACTTTCAGGCCGATCGGGTTTTTGACGCCGCGCATGAATTCGACATGCGCCCCCTCGAGTTGGCGGGTGCGATCGCCGATCCAGAGGAAATGCGCCGAGCAGGCGTAATAATCCCCGGTGGTGGAATCGATCCGGGTGAGCGCCTGCTCATAGGGCAGCAGCAGGGATTCATGGCTGGTGTAGAACTCGGTCTCGTGGATCTGCGGTGTTGACTGGCTGGTCATGCCGCAGGCCGCCATGAATTGCAGAGTCTCGTCGATGCGCGAGGACAGATCGCGGTAGCGCTCGGCCAGTGGCGAGCGGCGGACGAAATCGAGGTTCCAGCGATGCACCTGGTGCAGATCGGCATACCCACCCGAGGCGAAGGCGCGCAGCAGGTTGAGCGTGCCGGCGGACTGGAAATAGCCGAACTCCATGCGCGCGGGGTCGGGGATGCGCGCCTCGGGGCTGAAATCCGGCCCGTTGACGATGTCGCCGCGGTAGGACGGCAAGGTGACGCCGCCGATGGTTTCGGTGTCCGACGAGCGGGGTTTGGCGAACTGGCCGGCCATGCGACCGAGCTTGATCACCGGCACCGAACCGCCATAGGTCAGCACCACCGCCATCTGAAGCAGGACGCGGAAGGTGTCGCGGATAATGTTGGCGGTGAAATCGCCGAAACTCTCGGCACAATCGCCGCCATGCAATACGAAGGCGCGGCCCTCGGTGGCGAGCGCGAGCGCGGTTTTCAGCCGGCGCGCTTCGCCTGCGAACACCAGCGGCGGGAAGCGGCGCAGGCGGGCTTCCATCGCGGCGAGCTTGTCCTGATCCGGATAGGATGGGACCTGCAGGATTGGTTTTGCACGCCAGGATTCGGGCGTCCATTGTCCCATTGATGCGGTGGTCGGGGTCGTTGCGGTCATAGCCATCTCCTCAGCGTGATCGCTATAATCCGGAAGCGGGGGCTTCGGCTACTCCGCCGCCTTCGCATCCGCTGTGCCGACACGGCGGGTCTCGGTGCGCAGGGTGACGAATTCCTCGGCGGCGGTGGGGTGGATGCCGATGGTGCGATCGAAATCGGCCTTGGTGGCGCCCGATAGGATCGCGATGGCGATGCCCTGAATGATTTCGGCGGCATCCTCGCCGAGCATGTGGGCGCCGATCACCCGGTCGGTCTCGCCATCGACGATGAGTTTCATCAGCGTCTTGCGCGGACGTTTGCTAAGGCTGTGGCGCATCGGGGTGAAGCGGGTGACGAAGATTTTCGCACCGTGCGGTGCTTCATCCTCGCGCACGCCGATGGTGGCGAGCGGCGGGATCGAGAAGACGGCGCTGGGGATGTTGGTCAGCGAGACGCCGCGCTTATTGCCGCCGAACAGCGTGTCGGCCAGGGCGTGGCCTTCGGCGGTGGCGACCGGGGTGAGATTGAGGCGGTCGGTGACGTCGCCGAGGGCGAAGATGTGGGGGATGTTGGTGCGGAACTCGTCATCGATCGGGATCGCGCCGCCGGGGGCGATGGTGATTCCGGCGTGTTCGAGGCCGAGGCCTTTCGTGTTGGGGGTGCGGCCGGTGGCGAAGAAGATGCAATCGGCGTCGATATGGTGGCCGTTGGTCATGTGCAGGCGTTTGGCATGGCCGAGATCCTCGATTTTCAGGGGGCACTGGCCGGGGTGGAGGGTGATGCCGTGACTGGTGAGGGCTTCGGCGAGGCCGGCGCGGAGGTCGGGGTCGAAGCCGCGCAGGGGCAGTGGCTGGCGATAGACGAGGTCGACGTTCGAGCCGAGACCGGCGAAGATTCCGGCGAATTCGACGCCGATGTAGCCGGCGCCGATCATGACGACGCGGTTGGGGCGCTCGGGTAGGTAGAAGGCGTCGTCGGAGACGATGGCGTGTTCGCCGCCGGGAATATCGGGTCGGATCGGGTGGCCGCCGGTGGCAATGGCGATGCGGGCGGCGGTGTGCCGGTGGTGACCGATGTCGATGGTGTGGGCGTTGTGGATCGTGGCCTTGCCGTTGAAGATGGTGGCGCCGGCGCGTTCGAGCAGGCCGGTATAGGCCCCGTTGAGTCGGGCGATTTCGGCGTTTTTCGCGGCGATGAAGCGGGGCCAGTCATGTGCGCCCTTCGCCATGTTCCAGCCGAAGCCGGTCGCGTCATCGGCGGCGAGGCCGTATTCGGCGGCCATTACCATCAGTTTTTTCGGCACACAGCCGATATTGACGCAGGTGCCACCCCAGAAGCGGTTCTCGGCGATGCCGACCTTCGCCCCGTGCCCGGCGGCGATGCGGGCGAGGCGGACCCCGGCGGAACCGCCACCGATTACAAAGAGGTCGAAATCGTAGGTCATGGAACGATCGTACTCCTCAGTTCTTAATGAACCGTTTTGCACGGCGCGCGCGAGAAGAAAATAAACCGCGACGCGGAGGGGGGCGATGCGTGACGTCGTGCTTGACAGGTGATGCCGCTGACTGGTGGGTTGGTTGCTCACGAAAAGGGCATCGACCGATGATTGAGACGCTGGTGGCTTTGCTGGCCGCGACGGTGGTGATGGTGCCGATTGCCCGGCGGCTGGGCGTGGGCAGCATCGTCGGCTATTTGGCAGCGGGTCTGGTGATCGGGCCGGACGGGTTGCGGTTGGTGACCGGGGTCTCGCAGATCCAGAATGTGTCGGAACTCGGCGTGATCATGTTGTTATTTCTGATCGGGCTGGAGATCCGTCCGCATCGGTTGTGGATCTTGCGCAAGACGATTCTGGGGCTCGGCTTCGGGCAGATGGTGCCAAGTGCCGCAGCGCTGGCGGCACTCGCGCATCTGGCGGGGCTGAGTTGGACCGCTTCTGTGGTGCTCGGGTTGGGGCTCGCACTGTCTTCGACGGCGATCGTGCTACCGATGCTCGGCGAGCGGAATTTGCTGAGCGCGGCATCGGGGCGGGATGCGTTCGCGGTCCTGCTGTTCCAGGACATGGCATTCATTCCGCTGGTGGCGCTGGTGCCCCTGTTTGCCAGCGGGCATCTGCCCGACCATCTGCCGCGCCATGTGCCGTGGTTTGCGGTGGGGCGGGCGGTGGTGGCGGTGGTGGCGATTTTGGGCGGCGGGATTTATCTGGTCGAACGGATTTTCCGCTTGGTCGGCGGCACGCGGACACCCGAGGTGTTCACGGCGATGACGCTGTTGATCGTGGTGGGAACGGCGGGGTTGGCGCATTGGGCCGGGCTTTCGCCCTCGCTGGGCGCGTTCATGGCGGGGGCGCTGCTGTCGGATTCGGCGTTCCGACCGGCAATTCAGGCCGACATCGAGCCGTTCGAGGGGTTGCTGCTCGGCTTTTTCTTCATCTCGGTCGGCATGTCGGTCGATTTTTCGCTGGTGATCGCGCGGCCCGCTGTGATTCTGGTTGCGGTGGCAGCGACGATTGCGGTTAAGAGTGTGGTTGGGTTCGTCGTGTCGTTCATCAAGCGGCGGAATGCGGCGACGGCGCTGCGCTTTGCCGTGGCGCTGCCGGAGGGAAGCGAGTTCAGCTTCGTGCTGTTCGGCGCGGCGGTTACCGCGGGAGCATTGAGCCGGACGCAGGCGGGCCTTGCGACGGTGACGGTGGCGCTGTCGATGCTGTTGGTGCCGTTGATGTTTGCCGCGATCGAGCGATTTGTGATGCCGCGGATGAACAGGCGTAAACTTGCCTCGACCGCGATTGCGCCGGATCGGCCGACCCCGGTGCTGATCTGCGGCTTTGGCCGGGTGGGGCAGATTGTCGGGCGGTTGCTCTCGGTGCGGCATATTCCGTTTACCGCGCTCGATCAGAACGCCGAGCATGTGGCGTTCGTGCGCCGGTTCGGGTCGCGGGCGTATTTTGGCGATCCCACCCGGATTACCGTGCTGCGGGCGGCGGGGGCGGATGCCGCGAAAGTGTTGGTGATCGCGCTCGATGATGCCGAGGCGGCGCTGAAACTGGCGGAACTGGCGCGCCGGCATCTGCCGCATCTGACGATTCTGGCGCGGGCGCGCAATCGGCGGCATGCCCAGTTGCTGATGGATCTGGGCGTGACATTGATCGTGCGCGAGACATTACTGTCGAGTTTGAAACTGGGGGAGATGGCGCTGACGGCACTGGACATCGAGCCGGCCGATGCGGCGCGGACGGTGGCGGCGTTCGCGGCGCGTGACGAGGCGCTGCTGACCGAGACGCTTGGATTTGCCGGCGACGAGCCGAGGGTGATCGCAAGTCTGCAGCAGAGCGTTACCGAGTTGCAGGAGTTGTTCGAGGCCGACCGGGAGGGTAACGGCTGAGCCGCGCCGCGGGCCGCGGTTTGCGGGATTCAACTCAGGTGTCATAAGGCGGCTCATGCGAATCCTGTATCATCTGCCGTTGTCACCCTATGCGCGCAAGGTTCGGCTGGTTCTGGCCGAAAAGCGGTTGCCGTTCGAGCTGCGGGTTGAGAAGACCTGGGAACGGCGACCGGAATACCTGGCAATGAACCCGGCCGGCACGGTGCCGACTCTGACCGAGGATAACGGTCTGGTGATCCCGCATTCCAATACGATCTGCGAGTATCTCGACGAGGCCTACCCGGATATCTGCCTGATCGGGCGCACATTGGGCGAACGTGTCGAAATTCGCAGCGTGACCGCCTGGTTCGATGAGCGGTTCGCCCATGAAGTGTCGCGCAATCTGTTGTATGAAAAAACCATGAAGCCGGTGGCGCGACGCGGCGCGCCCGATGCGGCGCGGCTGCGTGAAGGCTACGCGGCGCTGAGGTTGCACCTTGGCTACATCGGCTGGTTGGCCGAAACCAATAAATATCTGGCTGGCGCCAATTTGTCGCTGGCCGATTTCGCCGCTGCGGCGCATCTTTCGGCGCTTGACTTCATCGGCGATGTCGATTGGTCGATCGCGCCGGCGGCAAAGGAGTGGTACGCCCGAATCAAATCCCGCCCGTCGTTCCGAGCGCTGCTGGCGGATCGTGTCTCAGGCTTTAACCCGCCGCCCCATTACGCCGATCTGGACTTCTGATCCGCGTTGCTGCTCCGGTTGCGCATTGCGGGCAGCGACATCACGGCTGATCGGCTACCACGCCATCCGGTGTGGCCTGGTCGACGGCGGCGGGCAGATGTTGTGCGAGAAAGCTTGCCGCCATCGAGGGATCGACCCCGAATTTCTGCGCGATCGAGGCGATGACGGGACTGCCGAGCGCCTGCTGTATCTGATCGGCGGAAACCGGCAGATTCTGGCCGTCGCCGATCCAGGACGCGACATGGGCGCCCAGGCCGCTCTGCTGGAATTGTTGCATCAGACCCGACACGCCGGAGATGCCGTTTTGTTGCAACACACCCATGACCTGGGACTGAATATCGTCGCCGGTCTGTCCATTGTCACCGCCTAGGGCGGAGCCGACCAAGCCGGATATCTGATCGAATAAACCCATGACACGTCTCCTGGTGATTGCGCGACCGGATCAAACAGGGAAATCCGGTCGCGTGTCAAACGGGTTCGGTGAAAGGTTTGGTTAATTTTTTGCGGCGTGCAGATGATCCGCCACGGCCGCTTTTTCGCAGACATAGGCACCATGCTTGGTTTTGCCGAAATATTTCGACTTGGCGGTGTGATACGCCTTGCTGCCGGTCGCGTGCCAGACAACGCCGCCCATACCGCAGGCTGCCTTGGCCGCAGCTTCGGTTTTATAGCCCGGCAGCTTGCTGCTCATGTGCGTTTCATGGGTTTTTTTCTTGGTGCTGGCATGGGCGGTGCCCATGGCACTCATGGTGAAGGCCAGCGCAACCGCCGGGATTGCGGCACGCAGGATTTTTGTCATTGTCATCAACAGGGTCTCCGTATCGGTGTGTCGTGATCATCATGATCGGCCGCGGGGGCACCGCGCCCTCACGGTTACGTGAGCGGCATACGCTCTCCACCACATCAAGACAAGACGGCGAGGGCAGAACCGTCATGACGCGGGCCGGATTTCCGCCTATCATGCGGGCATGACCGATACTCTCACCATCGCCATTGCCCAGTTGGATCTGCATGTCGGGGCGATCGATCGGAATCTCGCCGCGATCCGCGCCGCCCGCGCCGAGGCTGCCCGCCTGGGTGCCGATTTGCTGGTCACTCCGGAGATGAGCCTCGCCGGCTATCCGCCGGAGGATCTGGTCCTGAAACCCGCCTTCGTCGCTGCCTGCGATGCCGCCGCCCATGATCTTGCCGCCGATACCGCCGATGGTGGGCCGGGCATCATTGCGGGTCTGCCCTGGCGGTCGAACGGGCAGCTGCACAATGCCGCCTTCGTGATGGATGGTGGTGCGATCATCGCCCGCCGCGCCAAACATGAACTACCGAACTACGGCGTGTTCGATGAGAAGCGTGTTTTCATGCCTGGTCCGGCGCCCGGCCCGGTGCCGTTTCGCGGCTTTCGCCTTGGCGTGCTGATCTGCGAGGATTGGTGGCTGCCCACCGTGCCGGAAACGCTGGCCGAAACCGGGGCCGAAATCCTGATCTCGACCAATGCCTCGCCGTTCGAGGATGGCAAGCAAGGGCAGCGCCTACAACTCGCGCTCAATCGGGTGGTCGAGACGGGGCTGCCGTTCATGTTCGCAGCTCTTACGGGGGGGCAGGATGAAATCGTGTTCGACGGCGCGTCATTTGCCTTGAACGCGGATCGGTCGCTCGCGCTGCGCATGCCGTATTTCGAGGCGGCGCTCAGCTTGACCGTATGGCGGCGCACCAATGCCGGTTTGGTCTGCACGCCGCAGGCCATTCCGCCCGATCCGGATCGACTCGACCTCGTGTACCGCGCCATGGTCATGGGTCTCGCGGATTATGTGAACAAGAACGGGTTTCCGGGTGTCATCCTCGGATTGTCCGGCGGGATCGACAGCGCGCTTTCCGCCGCAGTCGCGGTCGACGCGCTCGGCGCCGAGCGGGTCCGCGCGGTGATGATGCCGAGTCGCTACACCAGCGGGCACAGTCTGGAGGATGCCAGTGCCTGCGCGGCACTTCTGGGTATTCGCTGCGATACGGTTCCGATCACCGCGGCGACCACGGCGTTCGAGACAGCGCTGGGCCCTCTGTTTGAGGGACGCGCGCCTGATATTACCGAGGAAAACATCCAGTCCCGTGCGCGTGGGCTGATCTTGATGGCGCTATCGAACAAACTCGGCGCCATGGTGCTGACCACCGGCAACAAATCGGAAATGTCGGTCGGTTATGCGACACTGTATGGCGACATGTGCGGCGGCTATTCGGTGCTGAAGGATGTCTATAAAACCACGGTGTTCGAATTATGCCGCTGGCGCAACGCCAACCGCCCGTCCACCGCGCGTGGCCCGGCCGGGCGCGTCATGCCGGAACGCGTTATCACCAAGCCGCCGAGCGCCGAACTGCGTGACAACCAGACCGATCAGGACAGCCTGCCGCCTTATGAGGCGTTGGACGCCATTTTGGCGGCCCTGGTGGAAGGCGACGCCGCGATCGATGATCTGGTTAACGCCGGTTATGACCGCGCGATGGTCGCACGGGTGTGGCGCCTGCTGGATCGGGCCGAATACAAACGCCGCCAAGCGCCACCAGGCGTGAAGATCACCGCACGGGCGTTCGGGCGTGACCGCCGTTACCCGATCACCAACGGGTTTACCGCGCTGGTGACGTGAGCCGGGCGGCGCGCGACCCATCCCGATTTTATCGGGATCGGTGCGTACCGGTTCCGACCGGGATCAGGCGGCGGCGTCTTTTTTCTTGCGCGAGGTCGGTGCGGGGGCGGCGGGAGCCGGGGCGGCCGGGGCCGCGATGGCCGGTTTGGTGCCGAGGCCGATTTTTTTGGCCAGGTTGGAGCGCTGCTTGGCATAGCTGGGCGCGACCATCGGGTATTCCGCCGGCAGCTGCCAACGCTCGCGATATTGTTCCGGGGTAAGATTATACGCCGATTTCAAATGGCGACGAAGCATTTTAAGTTTCTTGCCGTCCTCAAGACAGATGATGTAGTCGTTGAAGACTGATTTTTTCGGATTGACGGCCGGTTCGGGCGGCGGCGCGACTTCGACGACCGGGGTCTCGGTGCCGCTCAGGCTCTGATAGACGTCGCGGATGAGCGCCGGCAGCATATCCGTTGTGACTGAGTTATGCGATACATGGGCCGCGATGATCTGTGCGGTCAAATCCAGTAAGTGGCTGTTGGTAGGAGCGTCAGACATCTTTAGTCCTTCAAGAATCGTTGTTGCACGTTGTTTGTCACACCATTTGGCCGATTTTTCAAACGAATGCAACAAACGCGATGAAAGAACCGATCGCCGATCAAACGATACCACCCGATAATTGGTCAAACCACACCGGATAATTGGAAAACTTCAATGCAGGACACCAAAATCGCCGAACTCCCCGCTCATGACCGGGCCATCGACATTACTGCTGAAACCTGCCCGATGACTTTCGTGCGCACCCGTCTTGCTCTGGAGTCGCTGCCTCTCGGGGCCATTTTATTGGTGCGGTTGCGTGGGGTTGAGCCACGCGCCAACGTTCCGCGCGCGGTGGCCGATCAAGGCGATGATTTGCTCGATATGATCGATCTCGATGACGGCAGTTCTGTATTGATCATTCGAAAAGCCTGCGCCTGAGCAGCAATGCGTGTTGGCCGGGGGCGTAATAGTCGCGTCGGATGCCGGTGTTGGAAAACATCGCGGATCGATACAATCCCAAAGCGGCCTGGTTGGTTTGCGCGACTTCGAGAAATAGACTTCGCGCACCGCGCCGGGTGGCTTCGTCAATGACCAAGGCGAGTAGTGTTCGCGCGATCCCCTGCCGTCGTGCCTCCGGCGCGACCGCGATTGTCAAAATCTCGGCTTCGTCTGCAACGGCGCACGCAATCACGGCACCGCCTTGCGCGGTGACGTAGCCGAATACGAACGGATTTTCGAATAAGGCGGCGATGCTTGCGGCGGACCACGACTCCGTGCCGAAGCAGGTTCGGTGGATCGCCGCGATCGCCTCGCAATGCGCGGCCGTGGCCGCGATCATCGCGGGGCGGGGCGCAGACCGGCTGCGGGTCGTTTGGCCTCGGGCGGATCGACATAGCGGGGCATCGCCGGACGATCCGGCAGGCCGGTTGCGATGCGGTGGCGCAGCGCCATCGCGATCGCCGGTCCGGTGCAGGACCGCGCATCGGTCAGTTGCACGTCAAAGCCGCGCGATGCCAGACGCGCCGCGATGTCACCGGCGCGGTCGCCGGCGAGTGCGACCGGGCGCGCGGGTTCGGGCGGATCGGTTTCGTCGAAACCGGCGGCGATGCCGTCACGTTCGATGAACACCCGGCCACGCCGAGCGCTCAGGGCAATCCAGAGGTCGCGGTGCAAGGCGGGTAGTGCTGCGCTGAACGCCTCGCTCATGGTGATGCCGTGGACCGGCACATTGGCGGCCAGGCCGATACCCTGGGCCAGCGCGATCGCGGCGCGCAGGCCGGTGAAACTGCCCGGACCGATCGTAACGGCGATGGCATCGAGCGCCGGGGCTGCGACGCCGGCATCGTGCAGGCACTCATCGACCCAGACCGCCAGCGTATCGGCGAGGCCGGTGGCAGGGGCGCCGTCGCGGGCGGCACGAACCCTCGCGCCATCGACAAGGGTCACACTGGCCCGGCGCTGTGCGGCGTCGATCGCGAGGATCAGCTGTGGCATCACGCCAGGACGCACGCCTCATCGAACGAGAGCCGGGGTGAACGCTCGAACTGGTCCTCAACCGCGCCATGGCCGAGATTGATCAGGAAATTCGACTTCCAGCCCTGATCGGACAAGAACAGCTGATCGACCTTTGCGCGATCGAAACCCGACATCGGGCCGCAATCCAGTCCCAGAGCGCGGGCGGCGGTGATGAGATAGGCGCCCTGCAACGTGCCATTGCGGAAGGCGGTTTCATCGGCGAGGTCGGGGTTGCCGGAAAACCATGCGCGGGCATCGGCATGGGGGAACAGCTTGGGCAGATGCTCGTAGAACTGGGGATCATAGGCGACGATCACCGTCACCGGAGCGGACATGGTTTTGTCGATATTGCCGGGATTGAGCGCCGGCTTGAGTTTTTCACGCGATTCGGCGGTGCGCAGAAACACGAAACGCGCCGGCGACGAATTGGCCGAGGTCGGGCCAAATTTCACGATCTCGTACAGCGCATGGAGGGTTTCGTCTGGTACCGGCGCATCGGTCCAGACGTTCTTGGTGCGCGCGGTGCGGAACAGGACATCGAGGGCGGTATCATCGAGAATCATGCCGCTCACGCCGCGACCTGCTCGACCGATTTGACCTCCGGCACGTAGTGCCGCAGCAGATTCTCGATTCCCATTTTAAGCGTCGCGGTCGAGGACGGGCATCCTGAGCACGCGCCCTGCATATGCAATGTCACCACGCCGTCTCGAAAGCCACGGAACACAATGTCACCACCATCGCCGGCCACCGCCGGGCGGACCCGCACGTCGAGCAGTTCCTTGATCTGATCGGCAATCTCGCGATCCGCGGGATCGACGTCCTCGGCCACCAGCGCCGCATCGCTCGCCATTACCGGGCGATTGGCCAGGAAATGCTCCATGATGGCACCGAGCACCTGAGGCTTCAGCGCCGGCCAGGCGATCGCGTCGCTTTTAGTGACCGAGACAAAATCGGTTCCGAGGAAGACCCGTTCGACGTCGGGCAGATCAAACAGCGCGCTCGCCAGCGGGCTGATCGCGGCGGCGGCGGCGCTGTCGAAATCGGCCGACCCGTGTTCGAGGACGGTGCGGCCGGGCAGGAATTTCAGGGTCGCGGGGTTGGGGGTGACGTCGGTTTCGATGAACATGATGGAACTCCCGTGCTAAACCGTACAAATGCGGTCCTCTCTACATCATCGGCATGAGGGGTGCAAAAATCAATCCGGGCTTCACGCGCCTATACCGTGGATTAAACAATCGTAGGTCATGATTCCGACACAGCCGCGCCAGTATCCCGTCATCTGCGAGGGATTATAGACAGGTATCATATAACGGAGATGTTTCATGCGCCCATCCACCCCCCGAAGCCCCGTCCTCGCCACGCTGATCCTGACCGCTGGTCTCGGCGTTGCGATCGCCAGCCGTCCCGCCACCGCCGCGACCACGCCACCCACCCCGGCGGCCACCGGCGTTGCTAAGATGACGCCGGCGACTACCGGCGTTGCCACGATGACACCGGCGCAAAAGGCAATGATCGCCCATGTCGATGCGAATCTGGCGACATTGAAGAAATCGATCGGCGTCACGGCCAGCGAGGAGGCGAGTTGGCAGGGGTTCACCCAGGTGTCGCGCAGCAACGCGCTCAATCTGGCGGCGCTGTATCAGGCCCGCGCCAAAACCCTTGCAACGATGAACGCGGTGCAGAATATGGAATCCTATGCGGCGATCGCGGCCCGGAACGCTGATGACATGAACGCCTTGTCCGCCGCGTTCCACACCCTCTATGCCAAGCTCACACCGGCGCAGCAGAAGAAGATCGACGCGGTGTTCCGCGCTCACGCCGAAGCGGCGACCGCCAGGCACATCAAGAAAATGAAGCATAGCTGATCTGCGTTCAAATCGAGGAAACCAGGACAAGTCGGCGGCGTCCCTCGGCCAAGGGGATGAGACCGGCGATGTCCTTGACTGCCTCGGCGATGACCAGACCGCCGAGCTGCGGCAGCGCGCGTCGGCCGATGCGTTCGGCGATGTCGGCGGTGCGCAACGCCGAGCCGAGGCCGACCGGCGGCATCAGCAGCGCCATGTCCCGCCGGTCCACACGGAACATCGCCCCGGCCAGTAATCGACCCAGCTGGGCCGCGCTGTAGGGTTGGCCATGACCGAAGGGTGTGCGCTCCAGATAGGCCCAGAGCGAGGCGCGGTTGGGCACCACAACGATCATCCGCCCTTCGGGACGCAGCACGCGCCATGCCTCACGCAGCATTCGCCGGGCGGTCTCGGCGTGTTCAAGCCCGTGGATGATCAGCACCCGATCGATGCTGACATCGGCGAGCGGCAGAGCATCTTCCTCGGCGGTGGCGCTGGCGTTCAGGCGCGCGGTGGGCCAGTGCGTCCTGCCCATTTGCGCCGGCGTGATCACGATGCAGCGCGCCGCCTGCTCGCGCCACAGCCGCAAATAGGGCGCCGGATAACCGATCCCCAGTAAATCCTGTCCGGTCAGGTCCGGCCACATCGCCATCAGGCGCGAGCGAACCTGCCGCGCGGCCATCACACCGCGTCTCGTGGCATAGAAATCGGCCACTGCCGTCGCATCTATACTCATGGCGTTCGTCGTCTCATGCGCCCTGTATAGCACTTCTGAAGGATTGATCATGTCCATCGCTTATGCCGGCTTCACGATCACCCGCGTCCCCATGCTCACCGACAACTACGCCTGGCTGGTTGGTCACGACGGTGCCAGCGCCTTCATCGACCCGGCGGACGCCGCCGTCGCGATCGAGGCGGTGGACCGCCAAGGGGGCAAGCTCGACTACGTTCTGCTCACCCATCATCATGATGACCATATCGCTGGCGCCGCGGCGCTGGCCGCGCGGTTTGGCGCAGCACTGGTCGGCAACGCCGCGGATGCGGCGCGGCTGCCGGCGCTCGATATGGCGATGAACGACAACGAGAGCATCGCATTCGGCGGCTCAACGCTGAAAATGATTACAACCCCCGGCCATACCAGCGGGCATGTCACCTATCTGTTCGGCGATGCCATCGCGGCGTGCGGCGACACGCTGTTCAGCCTCGGCTGCGGCCGGATGTTCGAGGGAACGCCGGAGATTTTCCACACCAGCCTGCACCGGCTCGCCACGTTGGCACCGGATACCATGCTGCTGTGTGGCCACGAATATACCCTGGCCAACGCAAGATTCGCCCGCAGCGTCGATCCCGATAATGAGGCGCTGATGGCACGCGCCCGCGTGGTCGAAAAACTGCGCGCCGCCGGGGAGGCCACGATTCCAACCCGCCTGGCCGACGAACTCCTGACCAACCCATTCCTGCGCGCCCAGACCCCGGAGGAATTCGCGCGCCTGCGCGCCGCCAAGGACAGGTTTTGATACGGTTCATCATGATGCAACCCCGGCCATCGGGTTACGATGGCCGGGGCGGCAGGCGGAACGACGGTTCGGCTTACCCTCGGCGGTACGGCGCCCAGTTCAGCGGTGCGAGGCTTGCCGCTGCCGTGGATTGCACCCGACCAATCTGGGCATAGGCCGGCCCGTTGTCACGGCGCCGGTTCGGGGAGCCGAATTCGGGCGTCGCCTCACCCACGACGGCCTGATTGAACCGCTCGGCCACGACCGGGCGCGCTGGCCCGGCAACCTGGGGCATCACCTCACCGATCACATCCGGGGTTGTCTGGGTCGTGATCGGCTGTGCTGTGAGGTCGGGGATGCCCATGCCGGCATAAGCGGTGCTGCCGAGGCCGGTCAGGCCCGCGGCGATAACGGCGGCAAAAACGAATTTGGTCATTGGATCTATCCTATTGCTGGTCAGTCGGTGCGACCGGCGTGGCCGCACCGGTCGCTCAAGCCTGAGGCTCAACCGGCGGCGCGTTCGCTGCGGATCGCGTTGATCTGCTTGCGGTAGGCGGTGCGGCCTTGCGTAACCTGCCGCGTCTGTTTGGCCGCGGTGGCGTGGACGATGATGGGGCCGGGTTGATAGATTGCGGTGCCGCTCGCGGCGCTGGCGCCAAACGGAGCAAAAGCGGCGGTGGAAGCCATAATTGCGGTCAATAGTGTGAATTTACGCATGAGAGGATCTCCTGGATCAAACGGGGCAGGATGGTTTCCTGCAACGCTCCCTTAGGTAATTGATCCATTCCGAGATCTTAGATCATCGGAGACGCGTATAACCTATACGAAAAATACATGAATTAATGCGACTGAACCGGCGGATTGGAGCCTGATCGCCTCGGATCGATCAGGCTCCGGCTTATGGTCGGTGCGTATTTTTATCGTTGTCGTCTGGGGCAGAGGTGTTATCCCCAGGCGACCTCGCGCGACCGGCGTGCGGACAATCGGCGGGTTTTACGCTGCGGATAGGCCAGGGTTGCGGCGGGCTCGATCTGGAGCGCTCCGGTCCGGCCAATCAAGGTCGATGGGATCACGGCGTCGCCATTGGTCCAGCGCCCGTCTGGTTCCGGTGCATGCCAGCCTTCGGTCAGCATCGGATGATCGAGCGGGATGGTTGTACCGTCGGCACGGCGGATCGCCGCGATCTTGATACCGAGGCGGCGGCGATCGCGTGGGTCGGGGGTGAGAAGGCCAGGGATGGCGTTGCGCGAGCGGATCACCATGCTGCCGTCGCGGCGGCAGGTTACGGTCAGGGCAGGGTTGTCGGTCGTGGCGATGCCGGCGCGCACGAGGATCGCGGCGCGCACGGTCTCGACCACTGGTCCCGCCTCGGCGAAGGGGGCGCAGCCGGTCTGTTCGCGCCGGCTCTGCGCGAAATCCGGGTGAAGCGTCACGGCGGTGCCGCCGTTCTCGAACGCCCCGCGATTGCCGGTTTCAAGGTAGGATTCCGTTGGCGTCGCTTCGGCGTAGAGCACCGCGTGAGCCGGCAATTCGACGTGATAATAGGTTACGCTGCGTCGTGCGACCTGGCGGATGGTGTGGCCGTTGAGTAGCACCTTCGCCGGAATCAAATGGCCGGCCAAAGCGATCGCATGGTCTGGTGAGACGTAGAGATCGCGTTTGGGTACGCCATCGAGGATGGCGCCGGCTTCGATCAGGATCGGCAGCACGGTTTCGGGATGCGGGTGGCGCGCGAGATTGACGCGGCGGTGACCGATCCAGCGGATCGGCGCGCTGCCGCCGCCGTGCAGAATAACCCGATCACCACAGGTCAGCGCCTCGACCGGCATCTCGCCCGCTGTGGTCAGAATTCGTGTGCCCGCAGCGAAGCAGGGCGGATTTTGCGCCAAGGTGATCTCGGTGCCGGCGTAGTTGTCCGTCACCGTGAAGTCGCCGGTCGTGTAATTGCCGTCGATCGCCAGCGTCAGCACTGTGGTGCCGTTGCCGAGTTCGAGGCCGGTGCCCGCGACGTAGGTGACGGCGGTGGTGGCAGCGGTGAAATTATCGACCACGATCGTATCGCCGACCGCAAAATCGATGACCGGATCGGGCAGGTTCTGGGCCACGCCGAGGGTGAGATTGCCGCCCGTCGTGGTGAAGTCGATGATGCCCGGACCAGTGACGACGCTCATGAATTCGACAGAGCCGCCACTGATCGCGACGGTGCCGGCATTGCTGAACGTGCTGAAAACCTCAAGCACAGTGTCGGCCGCAACGCTGATCTGACCCTCATTGGTGAAGCTCTGGCCCGAGATATCAGTGAAACTGTAAAATCCGCCCTGAGTCGGTGTCGTTGCGATGGTGCCCAGATTGGTGAGGTCGAGAACCGTGCCGTAGGATGGCGCGAGGATCGATCCGCTACCCGACACCATCGCGCCCGATCCGATGGTCGCCGCAATCGTGACGGTGTTGCCGTAAGTAACAGCCGCGGGATCGCCGAATTCCAGATATCCGCCATTCAGAGTCACCGCATTGGTCAAAACCGGCGCAAGCGACTGATCGAACACGATCGCACCGAGTTGACCAACCATGATCGACCCCGGCGTGGCACCCGTACCCGAAGCAAAAATCGCGGTGCTGCCCGCAATCGTCAGATCGGTGACGGGGCCCACCGTGAGCGGCCCGGTCACATCGACATTGTCGAGTTCAGGCGTGTTGCCGAAGCTGTAATTCTCGGCAATCGTCAGGCCCAACCCGCCGGGATCGAGCACGCCGCCAAGGATCGTGCCGTTGGTCATCACCAGATCGTGGAAATCGGTGCTGTTCGCCCCGAGCGTCGCCCCGGTATTGTCGAGCGTGCCACCGATCAGCGCGATGGTCGAACCGGTATCGGTGAAGGCCCCTAGCCCGCCCGTTGCGATGTCGCCGTTCAGCAGCACGGTGCCGTCGGTGTCGCTGATCGTGCCGGCATTGACGAAGCTGGTATGGCCGGTCAGTTCAGCACCGGTGACCGGATTGAATCCATAGAACGCCTGACCGATTTCGAGGGCGAAGCTCGACCCTGCGATCGTCCCGCCCGCCGCATTGGTGAAACTCTGGCCGCCGAGGGTCACGCCCGCACCATCGGCAGCCGTGATCGTGCCCTGATTGACACCGATGGTGCTGGCAAGATCGAGCGAGGCGCTGGCGGCGGCGCTGATCATGTTATCGTTGGTCAGCGACATGCCCTCGATCGTCAGCCCCGGACCTGCCGTCGTCCCGGCAGTGGCCACGATACCGCCGAGATTGGTCAGCGATTGCGTCGCACCCCCGCCGAGGACGGTGCCGTACCCCGAAACGATCGCCCCGGCCGCCAGCGTCGCCGCAATGGAGGGTTCGGCGCCAAAACTGTTCAGCGCGCCACTGAAATCGAGTGCCCCGCCATCCAGAGTCACCGCATTGGTCAGAACCGGCGTCAGCGACTGGTCGAACACGATCGCACCGTTGTGATCGACCACGATCGATCCCGGCGCGGTGCTGGTGGCCGATGCAAAGATCGACGTGCTCCCGGCGATGGTGAGCGAGGCGTAGGTGCCGATTGTCAGGCCGCCGGTCACATCGACATTGTCGAGCACCGGATCGAACCCGCCGTAGGGCGTGTCGCCGGCGAAAGTGATCCCGACCCCGGCCGGGTCGAGCACTCCGCCCGCAATCGTGCCGCCGGTCATGATCAGCCCTTTAAAATCGGCGCTACCGGCACCGAGCGTCGCCCCCGCATTGTCGAGCGTGCCACCGATCAGGGCGAGACTCGAGGAGCCATCGTTGAACGCGCCGAGCCCGCTGGTTGTGATATCGGCATCCAGCAGCACGGTGCCACCCGTATCGCTGATCGTGCCGGCATTGCTGAACGCGGTGTAGCCGGTGGTTCCAGTGGTCGAGGTGAAACTGCCACCGATGCGCAGTGCCGCGCCATTGGCGGCAACATCGCCCTGATTGCTGAAGCTCGCACCCATCAGGCCGATATCCGCCGCCCCGGTCCCCGCGATCGTCGCCAGATTGACCCCATCCGTCGCGTCCACCTTCAGCGCGCCACCGGTGCCGACGTTCACGATCCCCTGATTGGTGAACGACGATCCATAAATCCCCAGATAATAGCTGCCGAAACTCTTCGTGGCATCGATGGTGCCGAGATTGGTCAGTGTCTCACCGCTCGCCACAGTGGTGAACAACCGGCCGTCCCCAGTGATCTCGACCCCCGCGGCGATCACCGCATTGACCGCTGTCTCCATCGTGGTCCCCGCCGGCGGCGGCGCCGACCAGCTCAGATTGCCACCCTCCAGCGTCACGTCGTTGACCAGCGTTGGTGTGGCGCTGGTATCGAAATCAACCAGCCCGGTCGAGCCGATCGTGATCGCCCCCGGGGCCGTGCCGGTCGTACCGGCATAAACCGCCGTGGTGCCCTCCAGCGTCAGATTGATCTCGGTGCCGACAGTGAGCGCGCCCTGCACAACGACATTGTCGAGCGCCGCATTGGCACTCAACGCATCGCCCGCCACTGCAAAGCTCTCCGCCGCAACATCGATCGCCCCGCCCGCGATCGTCCCGCCGGCCAGAGTCATGCCGATCAGCGACGGATCGCCGATCCCCAGCGTCTGGCCCGCATTGTCGAAGGTTCCGGCCACGAAGGCGAGCACGCCGCCCTGATTGGCGATCGTGCCGATATCCGCCGCGTTTTCAGCTCCACCCAACAGCAGGCTCGCCCCGGACGACAGGCTGACAGTTCCGGCATTGATCCAGCTGCGCGCCCCCGCGCCATACCCTCCGACACCGCCGAGCAAGGCGATGGTCGACGCCGTCCCGGTCGCATCGAGCGCGCCGGTCAGCGTGAACGCGCCGGTGATCGAAGCGGTCCCCGTCGTCACCTCGATCGGCTGCGCGATTGTGCCGGGCCGGGCGAGATCGATCCCGAAATCCGCCCCCGCGCCATCGACCAGCACGGTTGCGAGCGACGCCCCTCCCGGCGCGAGCACCTGCGACCCATTGATCAGCGTTACCGCTCCGGTCGCCAGCGTCAGCCCATCGATGATCGTGGCATTATCGATCACCGCGTTCTGCACATCGAAGTCGAACCCGCCGAAATCGACCGCGCCGCCGACGAAGACGGCTCCGGCCAGCGTGGCGCCCGCCAGCAGCGTTCCCGCGCCCGATGATGCGAGCGTCTGGCCGAAATTCTCGATATGCCCATCGAGCACAAGACTCGACGTGGTGAGCGACAGGCTGCCGATCGCGGCCAGCGCCACATCGCCGCCGAGTGTAACAACCGCCCCGGTCGCCGCGATCACGCCGGTATTGCTCCAGGATTGCAGCACGTTCGATCCCGGCGCGCCCGGCATCGCATCCGAGCCACCAAGCACGAGCGACCCGCCGCTGACCGTGATCAACCCCTGATTATCGAACCCCTGCGCGAGCGTGATCCCCGTGGCGCTGCCGGCGATAGTGCCACGGTTGGTCAGCGCCGAAGCGATCGCCAGCCCCGTGCCGGTCACGCTGATCATTCCGGTATTGACCAGCGAATCGACCGCGATCGTCTCCTGAAAGAAATTAAAGCTACCTGCCTGGCCGACGACCATGCTGCCCTCGTTGGTCACCGTAACCGGATGGGCGCTGCCACCGGCAAGATCGGCAATGACCCCGCCGAGGGTGAAGTCGCTGCCGGCGGCGTTGTCGAGCATCAGCCCGCTGCCAGCCGTGTTGGCGGCCTCCAGCGTTCCGCCGGCAAGGTCGAACCCGCCAAGCGACAGCGAACCGGCCGCCACCAGATCGATCAGCGTGGCGAAACTGCTCACCGTGACCGCTTCCGGCCCGGTGCCGGCGGCGTTCAGCACCGCCCCGCCATTGATCAGCGCCAAGGTGCCGGTCGTGACATCGAGGCCGCCGCGCATCGTGACGCCATCGAGCGCGTTGATCCCGCTCAGCGCGGCGGTGCCGGCGGCGTAGTTGGTGTCATAGCCATTGAAGAAGGTGAAGGATGCACTCTGCGCGATGGTGCCGCCGATAATGGTGCCGCCATTGGCGAGGGTGAAGGCCGAAAGCCCGGTGCTGGCCTGATTGAGCACCCCACTGCCGTTGACCAATGTGCCATCGAACGAAACATTGCCGCCCTGATCGACGATAATGCCGAAATCGCCGCTGGTCACCGATCCGCCGAGGGTCAATTGCGCGCCGTTCTCGACGGTCAGGGTCGATGCATTGGTCCATACCTGGGACAGCGCCGTGCCATAGCTATCGATTGCCGCACTCGCCAGACTGCCATCCAGCACGATCGGCGCGGTGAGCGTGAGATTGCCGTTGAGATCGAGATTACCCGCCGTCACCACGAAGGGCTGGCCGACCGCGCCGGTCCCCTCGACCGTCAGGTTGGACCCCTCGGCATCGAGACTTACGGTTCCGAGCACCCCCGATGCCTGATCCACCACCGCCCCGTTCGCCAGCGTGAGTTCGGTGAAGCTGCCGAAGGAACTGCCCGGCAGCGGCGCCAACGTCAGGCCCCCCAGAATCGTCCCGCCATCGATCTCGCCGCCGGCCAGCGTGAGGCCATCGGACATGACCGCCCCGCCGATGATCGTCCCGCCCTGCAGGGTCGCGCCGGTGAGATCGCTCCCCGCCAGACCGAGTGTCTGGCCAGTATTTTCGATCGTGCCGGAAAGCAGGATGGTGCCGCCCTGGTTCACGATCGCGCCGAGATCGGCTGCGGTTTCATCGCCATGCAGCGCCAGCGTCCCGCCCGCGCCGATTGTGATGGTCGAACGATTGGTCCAGCTCCCGCCGGTATAGCTCCCGAGCGCCAGATAAGCCCCCACCCCGACCGAGAGCGGCGCCGTCAGAGTGAAACTGCCGTCGATCACCTCGGCACCCTGGATCAAATCGACCGCCTGGGTGACATCGCTCCCCGCCGCCTGATCGAGCGTCAGCGTCCCGCCATCGACCGTCACGCCGCCCTGTACCGTGCCGCCGCTGAGCGTGACCGCGCCGGTGCTCAGCGTCAGCCCGTCGACCAGCGTGACCCCGACGAAATCGGCATGGGCCAGATCCAGCCCCGCCGCCGCGACATCGACCGTTCCACCAACGATCGTGCCGGTCTGATAGACGTTGTTGCCGATCGTCGCCCCTTGGAGAATCCCGGCACCTGCGCCGAGCATGTTGCCCGCGTTCTCGATCGAACCGACCACCATCAGGCTCGAGTTGGTCAGGGTGATCCCCGCCAGATCGGCCACGGTGGGATCGCCACCCAATTCGAGCAATGCATTGGTCGCCGCGATTGTGCCGGTGTTGACGAAGGTCGCGCCCGTATAGGCGCCGGCGAGTTGCAACGTGCCGCCGGTTACGGTGATCAGCCCGGCATTGTCGATGCTCGCCGCCAGATTGACGCGGGCGCCATACCCCGCGATTGTGGCACCGGCGGCATTGTTCAGCGCGAAATCGTTGATATCCAGGTACGCGTTGGTCGCGGTGACGAGGCCGGTATTGTCGAGCGTCCCCGCCCCGAGGATCAAGTCGCTCACAAAACCCAGGCCGGCTGGCGTATATCCGTTTTCCACCGCGAGCGTGCCGGCATTCTCGAGCGTCAACTGGCTGATGGGCGTGCCGTAGCCGTGAGTTCCCATTTTATAGACCGGCGTGATCGTCCCCGCCGCCACGAAATCCGACCCCACGGCATTGGTCAGCACGACGCCGACCGCACCGGTGTCACCAACTTCCAGATTTCCGCCCTGTAGCGCCAGAGATCCGTTCAGGGCCACAATCGTTTGCCCGGTCTCGATCAAATTGCCGCCGGACCGCAGCGCCACCGTACCGGTCAGCACACCGTTGTCGATCAGCGTGCCGGCCCCGATGGTGATGCCCGCCGTGCTGCCGAGCGTGCCGTCGTTGATCAGGGTCGCACCGGAATCATCGAGCAGCAGGCTGGTCACCCCATAAGCGCCGCCGGTCGGCAGAGTCACCGTGAAATCGGCTGCGAACGGATCGACCACGCCGATCGTCCCGTTCAGCCCCGTCGATGCCACCCCGTTCGACCAATAAGTGCCGTTCGACCAGGTGCCGGTGCCGCCTTGCCAATAGGTCCGGTGTGACGTGTCGCTCATGGTTCGCTGTATCCCTGTTATCAGATCCGTCCGACCGTTGACCGATCGCCCGCCGCATCCATCCGCCGCATCTATGGGTCTCAGCGCTGATGAATTCAGCCCGGATTCATACGTCCGGCACTGGAAACCGCCTGCACATCCCAAAACTCATAACGATCTGTATCGAAATGAATAAAAATTTAACAGGGCTTTGACGCCGATCACAAAAATTTCATCGCTTAGGCTTCCCACACGCGGATTTCATTGTGCGGTGCGCTGCGGCCATCCGGACCCAGGGCGTTCTGGATCGGGGGCCGTGCATGCGAAGAGGTTCAAGCACCATCAGCCCACGCGCCACGGCTACCAGGGGCGCGGCCGATGGTTCGGATTGACAGCCTTGTGGTCAGGGCGGAGATGATCAGCCGCTGATTTGGCGTTTGGAGGTACTGGTCATTTCCATCGAGACTGCGCTGGTCTCGCCCTTGCGGCAGCCGGATGAGATTCTGCATACAATTTTCGGCCATAGCGGCTTTCGCGGCCAACAGGGCGACATCGTGCGCCACGTGGTCGCCGGCGGCGACGCGATTGTTTTGATGCCGACCGGCGGCGGCAAATCGGTCTGCTATCAGGTGCCGGCGCTATGTCGGTCGGGTGTCGGGGTTGTGGTCTCGCCGCTGATTGCGCTGATGCGCAACCAGGTCGAGGCGTTGCGGCAGCTGGGCGTGCGGGCGGCGGCGCTCAATTCGAGCCTCGATGCCGCCGAGCGCGCGCGGGTGCGGGCGGATCTGCGCGCCGGGCGGCTCGATCTTGTGTATGTGGCGCCGGAGCGCTTGGTCTCGGCCGATTTCATGGAGATGCTGAGCGAGGTGCCGATCGCGCTGTTCGCGATCGATGAGGCGCATTGCATCAGCCAATGGGGCCATGATTTCCGGCCGGAATACCTGCAACTGGCAACGCTCGGCACGCGGTTTCCCGGTGTGCCACGGATTGCGCTGACCGCGACGGCCGATCCGCAGACCCGCGAGGACATTCGCCGCCGGCTGGATCTGACCGATGCACGGTTGTTTCTGGCGAGTTTCGACCGGCCGAATATTTTCTATCACATCGCCCTCAAGACCGAGCCGAAGAAACAGCTGCTGACGTTTTTGAAGACCCATCCGGGCGAGAGCGGCATCGTGTATTGCCTCAGCCGCGCCACGGTGGAGGAAACCGCGGCCTGGCTGCGCGCGCAGGGGATCAATGCGCTGGCCTATCATGCCGGGCTGGACGGTGGCATGCGCAATCGCCATCAGGATGCATTTTTGGCGGAAGACGGCCTGGTGCTGGTAGCGACGATCGCGTTCGGCATGGGGATCGACAAACCGGATGTGCGATTCGTCGCGCATCTCGATCTGCCCTCGAGTCTCGAGGCATTCTATCAGGAAACCGGGCGCGCCGGGCGTGATGGAATGCCGGCGGAAACGCTGCTGCTGTACGGGTTGCAGGATGTGACCCTGCGGCGCCGGATGATCGATCAGGGTGACGCGCCCGAAGAGGTCAAGCGGGTGGAACGCAGCAAACTCGATGCGTTGCTGGGCGTGTGCGAGACAGCCGCATGCCGGCGGCGGGCGATCCTGGCGCATTTTGGCGAGGTTTCCGCTGATCGTTGTGGTCATTGCGACAATTGCGTGACGGTTGTGGAGACCTGGGATGGCACGGTGGCGGCGCGCAAGGCGCTGTCGGCGATGCTGCGCACCGGACAGCGGTTCGGCGTGGGGCACCTGACCGATGTGCTGCTCGGGGTTTCGACCGAGAAGATTGTGCGGTTCGGGCATGACAAGCTGCCGACCTTCGGGGTCGGCACCGAGCTGGATCGCAAGGGCTGGGCCTCGGTGTTCCGGCAATTGGTGGTAACCGGGGTGATTGCGGTCGATCACGAGCAATTCGGCGCGCTGTGCACCACGGCCCTGTCCGGTGCCGTTTTGCGCGGGACGGAAGCGGTGCGCTTCCGCCGCGATCAGGCGGCGGCGCGATCGGCCGGTGCCAGACCGCCGGGGGCGAGGGCACCGGCGCGCGGGACGCTCGATGCCGCCGCGGAGCCGATTTTCGAGGCGTTGCGCGCCAAGCGCAAGCATCTGGCGACCGAGCAGGGCGTGCCGGCCTATGTGATTTTCCACGACAGCACATTGATCGCGCTGGCGACCAGGCGGCCGCGCAGCCTTGCTGAGCTTGAGGCGATACCCGGCATGGGACGCAGCAAGATCGAGCGTTATGGCCATGATGTTCTGAGGGCGTTGAACGACGGCCCCTCGAAGTAACTCATTTACAATTTGACAGTTAAGGTATAGGCTAACTATCGGAGCGTGGTCTTGCCGGCGTGCGCGGCGACGGCATGATCCGTAGGCGGCTGATACGGTAATCATCGAGGATAAAGAATGACCATCACGGCTCTGCCCGAACCGATCAATCCCCCTCATCTGCATGATCCGGCCCCCGAGTTTCGAGCGCGAACCACGATGGGTATGCGGACTCTCTCCGATTACCGGGGGCGGTGGCTGCTGTTCTTTTCGCATCCTGCCGATTTCACGCCGGTTTGCGCCAGCGAATTCGTCGCCTTCGCGCGAGCGGCGGACCGGTTCGCGGCGCTCGATTGCGCATTGCTCGCTTTGTCGGTTGACAGCCTGTATTCGCACCTCGCCTGGCTGCGCAGTATTCGCGCCCAGTTCGGCGTCGAGATCACGTTCCCGATCATCGAAGATCCCTCGATGGCGATCGCCCGTAGCTTTGGCATGATCACCTCGAACGCCGCGGATACGGCACTGGTGCGGGCGGTGTTCGTCATCGATCCGATCGGGATCGTGCGGTCGATCCTGTGGTATCCGATGACGACGGGGCGGAACATCGAGGAATTGCTGCGTCTGGTGGCGGCGTTGCGGACCAGTGATGCCCATCACGTCTCGACACCGGCGAACTGGGCGCCGGGCGACGATGTGATCGTGCCACCGCCGCAATCATCCGAGGGATTGTACGAACCGATCGGCCCTGGTGAGGATTGGTATTATCATACGGCGCCGATCCGGGCCGAGCCGGCGGCGGCTACCGTGGTGGCGAAGGTGAAACGGGCATGACGGCCACCGATTCGATTGATGTCGTGAAGGCGGCGCAGGTGTTGCGGTCGTTGGCGAATGCGGTGCGGTTGCGCATCGTGCTGCATCTGCTGGCCGGGGAGCAGGCGGTCGGCGATCTGGAAACCTCGCTCGATATTCGCCAGCCGAACCTGTCCCAGCAGCTGGCCGAATTGCGCGATGCCGGGTTGGTGACCGCTCGGCGGGATTCGCGGGCGATGATCTATAGTATCGCGAGCGACGAGCAGCGGCGATTGATCGCTGCGTTGCTGGTCGGGTTCGGGGGTGAACCGATCGAGCCTCTCGCGGTTCCGGTCAAGCCCGCCGCCGAACCGGTTGCCGAACCCAATCGTCAGGTCGCGATGTTCGCAACGATCGGCAACCGGCGCTGACGCGCCAGCTTCAGCCCGATACGGCGATGGTCTGATGCACGGTCGAGCGGTCGTCGAGCGTGGCAATGATGGCGTCCGCAAGGTCCGTTCGACTGACGGTCTGTTTGCGCAACACGCCGGTGGCGCTGACGAAACAGGTGCCCACAACCGGTTGATCGACCAGTCCGACCGGTTGGATCAGGGTCCAGTCGAGGCCTGAGGCGCGCAGCCGGGCTTCCTGGCGTTCCTTGTCCGCCATGTGTTCACGCAGGACCAGGCTGTAGAAAATTTTAAACATCAGCGGCGCCTGCGCGCGGGTTGCGCCGACCCCGAACGCGGTGACGCAGACGACGCGTGTGATGCTATTTTCCTGCATCGCCTCGATAATGTGGCGCGTGCCGGTCTCGCAAATGTCACGCGGGGTGGTGCGCTTGGCACCGAGCAGCATGGCGAAGGGGTTTTGTGAGTTACCGAGGCTGATCACCACGCGGTCGTGGCCCGGCATGGCCGCGGCGACATCGGCGCGATTGGTCGCATCGCCAACCGCGATAGTGACGCCCTCCCGCACCGGTACGCCGGTCATCGTGCGCAGGAAAGCCGTGACGTATTCACCCCGTGCCCGCAGCCCGTGCAGGATTGCGGTACCGGTGCCGCCGCTGGCGCCGAAAATAATCGTGCTCATCGGATTCCTCTTATTCGGCTTGCTCGGATATGGCGATGGTTCGGTTGAGCGAAAGTTTTTCCGAGATGGTTCGAAAAACTGGTACCGGTCACGCACCCAACGGTATAAGGCAAGCATCAACTCAAGGTTGTCATTCATGCGTTGGTTCTGCGGTAGTCTTGTGATGGTGATGCTCTGGTGCGGGACCGCGTCGGCGCAATTGCCGCCGGTGTTGCGCGATGGTCTGAACGTGACGCATTGGTTCCGCTATCCGGTGCGATCGGGTCCGGCGGCATTATGCTGCGATTTGTCGGCGGCGACGCTGCGATCCCTGCGTGACGCCGGCGTTCGGTTCCTGCGCCTGCCGGTGCAGCCGGTGTTGGTGCGCGCGCCGGGCGGGGTGGCGGCGTTGCAGGAAGCGGTGCGGCGGGTGCTGGCGGCAGGGCTGGCTGTGGTTGTGGTGCCGACACCCCTCGGTTGGAGTGTGAGCAATCCGACCGGCGATGCGGCGCGATTGGTGGCGTTCTGGCGTGAGGTCGCTCCGGCTCTGGCTGAATTCGGGCCATCGCGCGTGTTCCCTGAGGTGATGAACGAGCCGGTGCTGACCGATCCGGCGGCATGGCCGGTGATGCAACGCCGGGTGCTGGCGGTGATTCGGCACATTCTGCCGCGATCGACGGTTATCCTGACCGGCGCCGATTGGGGCAGCATCGATGGGTTGCTGAAGCTGCAACCGGTGGTTGCCGCGCGGGTGATCTACAGTTTTCATTTCTACGAGCCGGCGGTGCTGACCTCGCTGGCGGCGTTTGATCCGGGGCTGGACCGGCAGGTTCTGGCGCGGTTGCCGTTTCCGGTAATTTCGGTCGCGTCGTGCGATGCGGTCGGCGGCGATGCGCAGACGGCGGCAGTGGTGCGTTATTATTGCGCGAGCGGCTGGACAGCGGCGAAACTGGCGACCCGGATCGATGCGGTCGGGGCGTGGGCGGCGCGCCATCATGCCACGGTGCTGGTGGGTGAATTCGGTGCGAGCGCGGCGCTGAACCCGCAGACCCGTCTGGCTTGGCTCGCGGCGGCGCGCCGCGCGTTCGCGGTAAACGGGTTCGGCTGGGCGTTATGGGGCTATGACGACCCGATGGGTCTTGCGGTGTCGCCGATGGCGCGCGGGGTCACACCGCTCGATCCGGCGGTGATGCGGGCCTTGGGGTTGCGGTGAGGGCGCATTTCGTGACATCGATCCACTCCATTGTGCGGCGATCGGTTACATCAAGCGTTCGGTGAACTTCTCGCGGCTCGGGGATGGCTCAAAATTCTCCGGCCAGAATTCGACGATCTTGATGATTTTCCCGCCGCTGAGCGTGAAGAACGAGATGGCTCTGGCAGATTGGACGCCATCGGTCACCGACACATCCGAAACCACCTCTTCGTGCTGTCCGATAATTCGGTTCACCGTGAAGCACCACGCTCCCTTTGCCGGATATTCCGCATTCATCGACGCAAAATTATGCCCGCCCCGGATGCGTTCTCCTGATTGCGGCCAATCGAGAACAAACTCAGCAGCCAGTACCCCGTTTACGGAATGAAAATCGTTGGTCGCCATGAGACGCCAGAACTCACGCACAATATCGATCGGGTCGTCCGGGACAGGGTCGGATGTTGTCATTGCATCGTGCCCGCCAAGGTGGCGTATTCGTAGCAGGTGATCTCATAGGGATTGTCGTACGGATCGGTAAAATAGATCGACCATGAGAGGTGATGGTCCGCAAGTTTGATTTGGCCATCCAGCACCACGGTCAAATGCGATTTCCACGCCAGGAATTGCGCGGCGTGAACATTGAAGGCAATCGTTGAACGACAAATCTGGCGAGGGTGTTCAAAAATCGCCAACATGATTGTTCCAGTCGGATTTTTGAGCATCAACGGCCCGCCGGTCGCGTGCGACCATTGCTCGAGTTTCGGGTCGCGACGCAGGCCAAGCACGTCGGCATACCAAGTCTCCGCTGAATTTCGATCAGAGACATGAACGTGAATATGATCGACATGCTCAAGAACCGGCACCATCGTCGTCAAAACCCCTTCATCGACGCGTGGCAGTGTCCGCAGCCGCGCCACGGACACCAAAGGCCAAACATCTCGTCCCGCCGCTGAAAGGAGGCTGAGCCTCTCCTCCCGTCGGCCTTATCGTAAATCCGGTGGCACCGCCTCGGCCCTGAGGGTCGTTACCGCCTCGTCCAGTGTCATGGTATGCGAGGCGTCGCTGCCGAGGCGGCGGAGTGAAACACCGCCCTGCTCCGCTTCGCGCCGGCCAACCACCATGATGTTGGGAACCAGGGCGAGGCTGAGGTCGCGGATTTTCGCGTTGATCTTTTCGTTGCGGGTATCGGTGACCACTGAAAGCCCGGCGGCCTTGAGCCGCGCCGCCACGGTTTCCGCATATTCGTTCGCATCGGTCACGATACTGGCGACCGCGACCTGCGTCGGCGCCAGCCAGAGCGGAAACCGCCCCGCGCAATTCTCGATCAGCATGCCGATGAACCGCTCGAAACTACCCAGGATCGCGCGGTGCAGCATCACCGGCCTTGCGCGCTGGCTTTCGGCGGTGATGTAGCTGGCATCCAGCCGTTCGGGCAGCACGAAATCGACCTGCAACGTGCCGCATTGCCAGTCGCGCCCGATCGCGTCGCGCAGCACGAATTCGAGCTTCGGCCCATAGAACGCTCCCTCGCCGGGATTGAGCGTGTACTCAACACCGGCCTTGGCACAAGCCGATTTCAACGCGGCCTCGGCCCTGTCCCACACCTCGTCGCTGCCGGCGCGCGGCGTCGGCCGATCGGCGAATTTCACCGCGAATCCCGGAAAGCCGAAATCCCGGTACACCAGCCGCAGCATCTCGACGAACCGTACCGTCTCATCGGCGATCTGGTCTTCGGTGCAGAAAATATGCGCATCGTCCTGCGCGAAGGCGCGCACCCGCATGATGCCGTGCAGCGAGCCGGAGGGTTCATAGCGGTGGCAGGCACCGAATTCAGCCATCCGTAGCGGTAGTTCGCGATAGCTGCGCAGCCCATGCTTGAAAATCTCGACATGGCACGGGCAGTTCATCGGCTTGACCGCGAGAACCTTGTTCTCGTCCTCGACCTCGGCGATGAACATATGGGCGTGGTAATTCTCCCAATGACCCGATTTCTCCCAGAGCGAGCGGTCGAGCAATTGCGGCGTGCGCACCTCGACATAACCGAACTGGTCCTGGCGGCGGCGCATATAGGCTTCGATGGTGCGGTACAGGCGCCAGCCTTTCTCGTGCCAGAACACCGACCCCACCGCCTCTTCCTGCATGTGGAACAAATCCATCTGCCGGCCGATCTTGCGATGATCGCGCCGCTCGGCCTCCTCCAACTGGTGCAGATGGGCGTCAAGCTCGGCCTTGTCGCGCCAGGCGGTGCCATAGATGCGGCTGAGCATGGGATTGCGGTGATCGCCGCGCCAGTAGGCGCCGGCGACCTTGGTCAGCTTGAAGGCGCCGCCGATATCCCCGGTCGCGCGCATATGCGGCCCCCGGCAGAGATCGAGCCATTCGCCCTGGCGATAGATCGTGATCGTCTCGGCCTCCGGCAGATCGCGGATGAGTTCGGCCTTGAATCGTTCGCCACGCGCCTCGAAGAAATCGATGGCCGTCTCACGCGGCCAGATTTCACGGGTGAACGGCGCATTGGCAGCGATGATCGCGCGCATTTTCGCTTCGATCGCGGGCAGATCATCCGGCGAGAACGGCTCGTTACGGAAGAAATCGTAGTAGAATCCGCCCTCGATCGCCGGGCCGATGGTGACCTGGGTGCCGGGATAGAGCGACTGTACCGCCTCGGCCATCACATGCGCCGCGTCGTGACGGATCATGGTCAGGGCTTCGGGGTCACGGCGGGTGATGAAGCGGATTTTGGCATCGCGCGCGATTTCGCGAGACATATCCATCAGCGCGCCGTCCACCTCCATGGCGATGGCGGCTTTGGCAAGGCCGGGGCCGATCGATGCGGCGATCGTGGTGCCGGTGACGGCGCCCGGATAGTCGCGGACGGAACCGTCAGGCAAAGTGATCGCAGGCATGATGTACTCCTTCAAAAGGGCGGTGAACCCCGGTTATGCCGCCCCGCCACCGCCTGGGCAACATCGGCCGGCGGCAGGTCTGCGAGGCTCGCGGCGCGCAGGATAGTCGGCCAGCCGCCATCGGGGTAGCGCGGCGCGGTGAGGGCGGGATCGCTGGCGCCGCCGAACAGGACGATGCCGGGGATGTTCAGCGCAGCGGCGAGATGCATCGGGCCGGTGTCGTTGCCGATCGCGCTTTGTGCATGGGCGAGCACGGACGCGAGCTGCGGCAGGCTGGTGCGGCCGGTAAGGTCGATCGCGGTGGGGCTGTGGCGGATGATTTCGGCGGCGAGCGGTTGCTCGGACGCACCACCCAGGATGACCGCCGGCATTCCGAGCGTGGCGGCAAGGGCGCCGAAGGCGGCGGCGGGCCAGCGTTTTTCCGGACGGTGCGGTGCGGCGCCGGGGATCAGCGCCGTGAACCGCGCCGGCAGGTCGATCGGCAGTGGGGCGGTCAGCCAGGAGAGGTCGGGCGGGGCAGGGGTTGTCAGTCCCGCCATCGCCAGTTGTTCGGCGATGCGTTCGCGCGTGTGCATCGCATCACGCCCGGGATTGGCATGGGGATGCGAGCAACCACGCGCGACGCCGGACCAGGGCGGCGCGCCGGCGAGCCGGTGGTAACGCGACGAGCGCGACGAGGTTTGCAGATCATAGACGAAATCGAACCCGATGAGGCGGCGGCGCAGTGCAATCATGCCGGGCAGGTTCCAGGGGGCGGGTTTCGGATCGATGGTGACGCGATCGAACCAGGGTGCCCGCGCCAGAACCGTGGCAAACGGCGCGGTGGTGAGCAGGGTGATCTCGGCCTCGGGAAATGCCGCGCGAATCCCGGCGAAGGCGGGGAAGCTGAGAATGATGTCGCCCAGCGCGCCGTGGCGGATCACCAGGATTTTCACCCCAGCAACTCGTGATAGACCGCGAGATTACCCGCCTGCATCGCGGCGACGGAATACCGCGCCGAGACGAAATCGCGCGCGGCGGCGCCGCGTGCGATGCGGGCCTCGATCGGCAGGTCAAGTGCGTCATCGATCGCGGCGGCAAGGGCCGCGGGATCGCCCGGCGCCACAAGCCAGCCGGTTTCACCCGCCCGAATGGTTTCCTGGGCGGCGCCATGATCGGTCGCGATGACCAGACGCCGCATCGCCTGCGCCTCCACGATGGTGCGGCCGAAGGCTTCCGGGTCGGTCGAGGCACTGACCACGACATCGGCCAGTTTAAAGGCGGCCGGCATGTCCGCGCAATCGCCGGCGAACAGCACACGCTTGGCGACATCGAGGCTCTGGGCGAGGTCGGAGAGCGATTTCAGATAGGCCTCGTGGCCCTGTGCGCTGCCGACCAGGATCAGCAGGGCATCGCGGTGGCGGAGTTGCGCGAGGGCGGTGATCGCGATGGATTGACCTTTCCACGAGGTCAGGCGGGCGGGCAGCATAACGGTCGGTGCGCCATCCGGCAGGCGCCACGCGCGCGCCAGGCGTTCCACCCTGCCGCCGTTGATGGCGTCGGGGTCGAACCGCACCGCATCGACCCCGCCGGGGATGATGCGGAGTTTATCATCACCGATATGATGGCGTTCACGCACAAGAGCGGCGATGAACTGCGAGATCGCGATGACCCGATCGCCGCTGGCCATCACCGCATTGTAACGGCGTTTGAGCAGGCCGTGCTGGTTGTAGGCGCCATGATAGGTGGTGACAAAGGGAATGCCGCACCGCCGGCTGGCTGAGCGGGCGGCGAAGGCGGGGGCGCGGGAATGGGCGTGGATCAACGAGATCTTCTGGCTCTTGATCAGTTTGGCGAGCTGGTCGCCGGCCCAGCTCATCCGGAACGGATTGCGGGATTTCAGATCGAGCGCGATATGGGTGCCGCCGGCGCGCTCGATCGCGGGGACGAGCTTGCCCGGCAGGCTGGCGACCAGAGCGCGCGCGCCGGTGCGCGCGACCGCCTCGGTCAGTTCGATCACCACCTGCTCGACACCGCCGGTTTCCAGCTGCGGCAGAACCTGTAGAATCGCATAGTCGGAAGGATTGGCCATGGGTCACCTGATGTATGACCGGGGCGTTACCATGGCGGCGGCAACAAGGGGAGGGTGCGATGGATGAGCGCTGCGGCACGGTCGAGGTAGCAGGTGTGGCGCTGGCCTACGCGTATCTGGCGGGGGAGGCGCCGGTCGTTGTGTTCTTGCCGGGGTTTGCCTCGGATATGCAGGGCGCCAAGGCGCTGTATCTGCGTGATCGCTGCATCGAACGCGGTCAGGCGATGCTTCGGCTCGATTATTCCGGCCATGGCGCGTCGGGTGGCCGGTTCGAATCGGGCACGATCGGCCGGTGGTCGGCCGATGCGTGGGCGGTGATCGATGCCGTGGTGCCGGCGCTTCCGGTGGTTCTGGTCGGATCGTCGATGGGCGGCTGGATCATGCTGCTGGTGGCGCGGGCGCTGGGATCGCGCGTGGTCGGGATGGTGGGAATTGCCGCGGCTCCGGATTTCACCGAGGATCTGATGCGCCCGGCGTTGACCCCGCAGGCGCTGGCCGCCCTGGCGCGGGACGGTGTGGTGCCGCTGCCGAACGCCTACGGACCCCCGACGCCGTTGACCAGCGCGCTGCTGTACGATGGCGCGGCCCAGCTGGTGCTGCGCTCACCGATTATCTTCACCGGACCGGTGCGGCTGATCCATGGTCAACGCGATGACGACGTACCCTGGCGCACCAGCCTGCGGTTGGCAGCACAGATCGCCAGCGATGACGTACAGATTGTGCTGATCAAGGATGGCACGCATCGGTTGTCTCGCGAGTCGGATCTGGCGATCATCGATAGTCTTTGTGTGGCGGTCGTCGCGCGGTGTAGAGGCTCGTCGTGAAGCGCCGCTCGACGCTGCCGCCGAACTCTCCTTCGGCGATGCGGGCGATGTTGGCCAGGAATACCTGCCGCTGCGGCTCAGCCATCGCCTGGACGGTCGAGACTGTCGCGTAGAGGTCGACCAATTGCGGCGTGACATAATGATGCGATTGCTCCCAGACATCGGCAGCCGGTTCGATGAAACCTGCAGCACTCAGATCACGCAACCGGGCGGTGCGATCGAGGTCGAACGGGGGGCGTCGCTGCGGCAACGCAGCGCCGTGATATCCCTGCGGCAACGCAGCGGATTGGTATTGGCGCGGCGATGCGGCCGATCGGCGTTCATCATTCGTGAAGAGATGCCCGATCGCGGCCTGGAATGCATCGGTGGTGCCGCTGCCGAAATGTGTCCACCACATCGCCCACCATCCGCCGGGCTTCAAACTCGCAAGGATTTTACGCAATCCTGACGTTTGGTTGATCCAGTGAAACGAGGTCGCCGCGACTCCCAGATCGAACGAGCCAGCGGGCAGGGTGGCGGTTTCGAAGGCGGTATTGTCGATTGTCAGTCCGGGATGATCGATGGTGAGGCGCAGATGCGCGGCCAGACGGGCGTCGGGCTCGATCACATGCAACCGTGCCGCACCGTGGGCGATGAGCGCCGTGGTCGCATGGCCGGTGCCGGGGCCGATTTCGAGGATCGTACAATCGGGGCCGAGGCCGCAGCGATCGATCAGGCGGAGGTACAACGCATCGGGATAGGGAGGTCTGGCACTGGCGTACCGCGCCGGATCGGCACCGAAGCCCGAACGACCGAACCGATGGGGCATTTTGGTCATGAACCGGGTTTATGCCGGGCGGCCGATGCGCCGCAAGATACGATGTGCCGCGAGATATATGGTGCCTCTCAGACGGCATGTTGCCGGGCACAGGCTGAACGCAAACAAGTCCGCTGCGCAGGGC
>NZ_JBMFGY010000016.1:0-43143 GCF_049977125.1 Acidiphilium sp.
CCCGGAATGATCGGTCCGCCGCCGGTGGCGGGCATGACGGGCACGATCACCGGTGCCGGAGCGCTTTGCGCCCATACTCGCGCTGAAAACACCATGCCACTCGCCACCGAGCAGGCAGTGAGGAGCAAAATTCGCTTACGCGTCGATCCGATTTGCATAGACAACTCCCAAGGCTCCTCAGAGCAAATGAAACCGATCCCTGTGCGGCATCATGCCGCGATGCACAAAATGTGACCGCCACCCGTTAGGTGAACGGTGTATTACAGACCTGTGTATGTCGCATATCGGCGTTTTCGCTGCCAAGGGTGTTTTTGCCACAGTGGTTAAATTTCAGTGTTTCAAAATAGGAGGCGCGTTCGACATTGCCGGATTTTCTAATGAAACCGCCGCTTTCTGTCGTATGGATCGGAATCTTGCTAACATTAATGCGGTCAAGGGCAACAACGTGATTTATTGTTACTAAACTGTTAAATCACGAAAATTATCACGAAAGCGTGATAACGGCAGCGGGTTTTGTCCCATCGCGCGGCCCTGCCAGATACTGAATTAAATTGCCCGATACGGCAAGGTTTCATGACGCAAAAAGCATCAGATGCTCACATTATAAGCGGGTGTCGAATCGGCAAAAAAAACCCCGCCGGATGGCGGGGCGTTTCGGCGTGGCAGGTCGATTACTCCGCGCCATACGGCAGAATTTCGATCGGCAGGGCGAACACCTTGTTCACGGCGCCGGGAAATCCTGGAAAATGCATGCGCTGCACCGCTTGCAGCGCCGCTTTGTCGATCAGCGGGTTGCCGCTGCTCTTGTAGATACTGGCTGAGACAAGCGTACCCGCCGGAGTCAGGGTGAATTCGATATAGGCGGTGCCCTGCAACTTCAGCATCCGCATCGCCCGGCTGACATGGACGAGCCGTTCGATCGGCGCGCGTAACCCGGCGGCGTAATTTTGGAAATTATACGCCGGCGCCGGCGGCGGGGCCGGCGGCGGCGGTGGTTTTTTCAGCGGCGGTGGCGGCTTCACATGATGGATCACGACATGCTTGACCGGCACCGGGATTTTGGTGGGCCGCGGCGAGACGTGCTGAATGATCGGGTGAACGATCGGTTTCGGCACCGGCACCGGAACCGGAGGTGGTGGAATAGGCAGTGGCGGTGGCGGTTTCGGCCGCGGCAAGGTGACCATGTGAACATAGGTGGTCGGCACCACCGGCTTCTTGACGTGCGGCATATGCAGAGCCGCATAGAAAATGCCGCCGAACACCACCGCCATGACCGCGATGCTGATCAGGCCCGCACGGGGCAGGCCGAGTTCATCGGGTTCCCAGGGCGGCAGGCCGCCATTAACGGTTGCACCATCCAGCATCAGCAGACACTCCAGCCACGTTGTCGGTTGCACAGGGGCCGCATTATGCGTGCCGTAACCTACTCATCGAACGTCTGTAATCCGTTTGCCACAGGGCCTGTCAAGCAATGCTTGTGCCGCAGCCGCGCCGATCTCCCGCGTCAAACGCAGGCTTGCCGTGTTCGCAGCGGGTGGATTGCGCGCATCGCGGTTCCATCATGTCGAGACTTGCTTTGCACGGCATGGATGCGCAATTTTTGCAAAAGATAATTTTTTTTATGATTCAGTGTTGGTGATCATCCGGCCCAGTCGCCCGGCGAGATCGTTGATGAACTGCCAGGCCACCCGCCCCGATCGCGCGCCGCGCGTGACCGACCATTCGATGGCTTGCGCATGGAGTGTCGTCTGGTCGATGTTCAGGCCGAAATGCGCGGCATACGCCTCGATCATCGTGAAAAAAACGGTCTGGTCGCAATTATGAAACCCAATCCAGATGCCGAACCGATCCGAGAGCGAGACTTTTTCCTCGGTCGCCTCGGAGGGGTTGATGGCGGTGCTACGCTCGTTCTCGATCATGTCGCGCGGCATCAGGTGCCGCCGGTTCGACGTGGCATAGAACAACACATTATCAGGCCGCCCCTTGATCCCGCCGTCGAGCACCGATTTCAGCGCCTTATAATCCGCATCCTCGCGTTCGAAGGACAGATCGTCGCACAACACGAGGCTTCGGCGCGATTGGGGCCGAACCAAATCGAGCAGGTCGGGTAAGGTGGCAATGTCTTCGCGGTGAATTTCGATCAGCGCCAGACTGTGCGGCAATGCCGCGTTGGCCGCCGCGTGCGCCGCCTTGACCAGGGAGGATTTGCCCATGCCGCGCGCCCCCCAGAGCATGGCGTTGTTCGCCGGCAGTCCGCGCGCGAAGCGCAGCGTGTTGTCCAGCAGGATCTGCTTCTGCCGCTCGACGCCCTGAAGCAGATCGATCCCGACGCGAGAAACGCGCCCGACCGGTTCAAGCGCCCGGCGTGCCGGTTGCCAGACGAACGCATCATGCCCCTCGAGCGACGCCGGCTCAGGCGGTTCGGGGGCGATCCGCTCAAGGGCGGCGGCGATGCGGGCCAGCAGATCGATCGCGGTTTGGTCCATTGCAACTCCTGACTTGACGCGGCGGGTCGGCAAACTATGGTCCCGCGCGACCAACGACAACCACCGCCGCTTCACATCAGGGTATCATTCATGTTCATCGCCACCGCCTACGCCGCCGACGCTCCCGCCGCTTCGAGCAGCATGTCGGCCATTTTCAGCTTCGCGCCGCTGGTACTGATCGTCATCGTTTTCTATTTCATCCTGATCCGCCCGCAGCAGCAGCAGGCGAAGGCGCTGAAGTTGAAGCTGTCCGCAATCCGCCGGGGCGACAAAGTCGTGACCGGCGGCGGGTTCATCGGTCAGGTCGCCAAAGCGGTCGATGGCGCCGAGGAAATCGAGGTCGATATCGCGCCCAACGTGCGGGTGACGGTGTTGCGCAGCACGATCAGCACGGTTTTGAGCGAGACCAAGCCGGATACGAAGATCGCCGAGGTCAAGAAGGCGGCGAAGTAAGGAAGCGCTTCCTTCAAAAGAAACCGCTTCCTTAAGGGTCTTACGCCATGAGATGTTCAGCGTAGGCGTAATGCGCGAGTTTATCGAGCCAGTTGGAGACGTAATCGGGGCGGCGGTTGCGGAAATCGAGGTAGTAGGAATGTTCCCACACATCGATGCCGAGCAGCGCCGTCCCCTCCTTGGTGGCGAGCGGGTTGGAACCGTTCGGCGTTTTCGTGACCGCGAGTTTCCCCGCAGGCGTCAGGATCAGCCACGCCCAGCCCGAGCCGAATTGGGTGGTCGCGGCGGTTTTGAACGCGTCCTTGAACTGGGCGACCGAGCCGAAATCCTCGATCAGCTTGGCTTCGAGCTTCGCGGGGATTTTGCCGCCATCGGTGGGGGACATCGCCGGCCAGAAGAGTGTATGGTTCCAATGCTGGCCAGCATTATTGAACACCGGCGCCATGTCTGCCTTGCCGTGCGTGTGGTGAATGATCTCCTCAAGGGTCTTGCCCTGAAGATCGGCGGATTTCTCGACGAAACCGTTCAACGCCGTCACATAGGCCTGATGATGCTTGTCGTGATGCAGCTCCATGGTTTCCTGGCACATGCCGTGGCCGGCAAGGGCGCTGTAGGGATAGGGTAATGCGGGGAGTTCGAATGCCATTGCGGCACCTCCGATCCTGTTTGGGATTCTGTCAGCGTTCCGGCGCGCGAACCGCTCCGGCCGCATTCACTTTAGCTATGGTTCATGGGGGGCTGCGTCAAGCTTCGATCGGTGCAGACAATGATGGCCTCGCGCAATGAACGACCGCGACCTTGCCGATCTGGTTCGCCGTGCCGACCCCGATCGGTTCATAGGTGCCATTTTTGCCCCAGCCGAAGCGCGACGCCGGTTGCTCGCGCTCTACGCCTTCAATCACGAACTCGCCCGGGCGCGCGAAGTCGCCAGTACGCCGCCGCTGGCGCTGATCCGGCTGCACTGGTGGCGCGAGGTGGTGGAAGGCGCCGCGCGGGATCATCCGGTGGCCAATCTGCTGCCCGAACTGCGGGCGCGTGACGGGATCGTGCAACGTGACCTGGTTGCATTGATCGACGCGCGGGAGGCGGAGTGTGAGCCGATCGCCGATCGGGCTGCGTTTCTTGCCTATGCGCGCGGAACCGCGGGCCGGCTGATGGCTGTGGCCGGACGGATCCTGGGGGTACAGGACCAGATCGCGCTTGCGTCCCTCGAGGATCTCGGGACCGGCTACGCCATTGCCTCGATTTTGCGCGCCTCCGATTCACTGCGGGCCACGGGCCGCGATCTGTTGCCCAGCGATGGCACCCCCAGGCGGGCACTGATCGAACACGCTCAGGATTTGTTGGCGCGCGATCCGCCACGCGCCGCCCTGGCCGCAACATTGCCGTCGGTTCTGGCGCGGCGCGATCTGGCGCGGTTGCGGCGGGGGGAAAGTTATCATCCGCGCGGTTTGGGCGATCGGATCGCGGTGATCGCTGCCGGACTGCGCGCCATGGGTGGCTCTCGCCCGCTCTCACGACAAATGATATGACACGGATATGACCGATCAATCTGAAACCACCGAGGGCCCACGCGGCCTGATGCCCGTAAACATCGAGCAGGAGATGCGCCGCTCCTACCTCGATTATGCCATGTCGGTGATTGTTTCGCGCGCGTTGCCGGACGCACGAGACGGGTTGAAACCCGTCCATCGCCGCATTCTTTATGCCATGGCCGAATCGGGCAACACGCCCGACAAGCCCTATCGCAAATCCGCCCGAATGGTCGGTGAGGTCATGGGCAAATACCATCCTCATGGCGACTCAGCGATCTATGACGCCGCCGTGCGGATGGCGCAGGGGTTTTCGATGCGTGTTCCCCTGATCGACGGTCAGGGCAATTTTGGTTCCGTCGATGGCGATCCGCCGGCGGCGATGCGCTACACTGAGGCTCGTCTGGCCGATGCCGCAATGGCCCTTCTGACCGACATTGATCGTGATACGGTCGATTTCCAGCCAACCTATGACGAATCAGACACCGAACCCCGCGTATTGCCGGCATCCTATCCCAATCTTTTGGTCAATGGCGCCAACGGCATCGCAGTCGGCATGGCCACTAATATTCCGCCGCACAACCCGACCGAGATCATCGATGCCACGCTGCATCTGCTCGAACACCCCGAGGCGACCCTCGATGACCTGATGAAAATTGTTCCCGGGCCGGATTTTCCGACCGGGGCGATGATCCTCGGGCGATCGGGCATTCGCAATGCGTTCGAAACCGGGCGCGGTTCGATCGTGGTGCGGGCGCGGGCCGCGATCGAGGAGATCCGCAAGGACCGTCTCGCTATCGTGGTCAGCGAATTGCCGTATCAGGTGAACAAGGCGACGCTGCTCGAACGCATCGCCGATCTGGTCCGCAACAAGGAAATCGAAGGCATTTCCGACCTGCGCGACGAGAGCGACCGCGATGGCATGCGCATGGTGGTCGAGCTCAAGCGTGACGCCACCCCCGAGGTCGTGCTGAACCAGCTTTACCGCTTCACCCAGTTGCAGACCGGGTTCGCGATCAACATGCTAGCACTGGATTCCGGCAGGCCGCGTCAGCTTGGGCTGCGCGATGCGCTCGACTGCTTCATCGCCTTTCGCGAGGACGTGATTCTCCGCCGCGCGAGGTTCGACTTGAACAAGGCGCGCGACCGGGCGCATCTTTTGGTCGGTCTCGGCATCGCTGTTGCCAATATCGATGCGGTGATCGCCCTGATCCGTGCTGCCCCCGACGCCGCGGCGGCGCGCGTGGGCCTGATGGCGCGGGACTGGCCAGCCGGGGACGTGCTGCCGCTGCTTGCGCTGATCGACGATCACGGCAATCAGGTGACCGATTCCGGGACCGTGCGTCTCACCGAGGCGCAGGCCCGCGGCATTCTGGAGTTGCGGCTGCAACGCCTGACCGGGCTGGAACGTGACAAGATCCAGGCCGAATTGCGCGAGGTCGGCGAAAAGATCGGCGAATTGCTCGCGATCATCGGCTCTCGGCCGCGCCGGCTTGAGGTGATGCGCGAGGAATTGGTTGCGGTGCGGGCGCGGATCGGGTCGCCCCGGCGAACCAGCATCGAGGACAGTGTTGCCGATCAGGACGATGAGAGCCTGATCGAGCCCGGCCAGATGGTCGTGACCATGACACGCGACGGGTTCATCAAGCGCACGCCGCTTGAATCATTTCGGGCGCAGAATCGCGGCGGGCGGGGCAGGGCGGCGGCTTCGATGCGCGGGGATGATGTGATCACCCGCAGTTTTAATGCCCATACCCATCAGTTCGTGCTGTTCTTCAGCCAGGGCGGCAAGGTGTTCCGCGAGAAGGTCTGGCGTCTGCCGGAATCCGCCCCTGCGGCCAAGGGCCGCGCGATCGTCAATATCCTGCCCGAACTCAACGGCGATGCCGTGACCACAGTGCTGCCGTTGCCGCAGGATGAGAGCTTGTGGAACGATCTTCACCTGGTGTTTGCCACCGCTTCGGGAAATGTGCGGCGTAACCGGCTGGCGGATTTCCGGAACGTTCGCTCGACCGGATTGATTGCGATGAAACTGGATGAAGGCGATCACCTGGTCGGGGTCGCCACCTGCCGCGAGGGTGACGACGTGTTTTTGGCCACCCGTCTCGCGCGCTGCATCAGGTTCCAGATCACCGATGACACGCTACGGGTGTTTGCCGGGCGGGATTCCAACGGTGTGCGCGGCATCCGGCTGGGTAAGGACGACGAGGTCATCTCGCTCTCGGTGCTCCGCCATGTCGAGGCGACGGTGGAAGAACGCGCCGCCTATCTCAAACTGGCCGCCGCCCAGCGCCGGAACGGGGGCGAGGAGGAGATTGAAACGGTCGAGAGTGACGAGGTCGCGGCGGATATCACGCTGAGCGCCGAACGCGCGGGCCAACTCGCTGAGCAGGAGGATATGTTGCTGACGGTTACCACGGGTGGTTTTGGCAAACGCTCATCGGCCTATGAATACCGCGTTACCGGCAGGGGCGGGCAGGGGATCACAAATATCGCGCTCGCCGCCCGCAATGGCCGCGCCGTCGTTGCGAGTTTCCCGGTGCGCGCCGGCGACGACATCATGCTCGTCACCGACCAGGGCAAACTGATCCGGGCGCCAGTCGATCAGGTTCGGATTACCGGGCGCCAGGCCATGGGAGTCACGCTGGTGCGGGTTGAGAAGGATGAACAGGTCACCAGCGTGTTTCCCGTGATCGACAACGGCGAGGACGCCGCCACGGAGATCGAAGCCGGTGTCTGAGCGGGGGCTGACCGGACTGTATCCTGGCACATTCGACCCGATCACCAACGGTCATATTGACATCATAACGCGGGCTGCCGCGCTGTGCGCGCGGCTTGTGGTCGGAGTGGCGCGCAACGCTGGCAAGGGACCGCTATTTCCGAGCGATGAACGGGTAGAGTTGGTCCGTTCGGAGATCGAGCCGATTGCGACGCGCACCGGTACCGTCATCGAGGTCCGGCCATTTGATTCGCTGCTGATCGGGTTTGCTAATGAAATTGGCGCGCATGTGATCGTCCGTGGGTTGCGTGCAGTCTCCGATTTCGACTACGAATTCCAGATGGCCGGTATGAACGCCCGTCTCGACCCGAAAATCGAGACAATCTTCCTGATGGCAGGCGAGCGCCAGCAATTCATCTCCTCGCGATTTGTCAAGGAAATTGCTCAGCTGGGCGGCGACATATCGAGTTTCGTCCCGAAACTGACTTTGGAGAGAACCCTGCGAAGGGTTGGCAGAACACCATGATCACACGACGCACAATCCTCGCCGCCGCGGCGGCTTCCCCCCTCGCTGGAGTTCTCATGTCCGATACCGCAATCGCCGCCACGGCCGATCTGGCCAACACGATCTATCTCACGCTGCCCTTCGGCAAAGTGACCATCATGCTCCGCCCGGATCTTGCACCGAAAACCTGCGCGCAGATCAAAACCCTGACCGGGCGCGGGTTTTACAATGGCTGCGAGTTTTTCCGCGTCATTGCCGGTTTCATGGCGCAGACCGGTGACCCGACCAACACCGGTACCGGCGGAAGCGATCTTCCGAACGTGCCCGCCGAATTCACGACCAAGGCGAGTTTCCTAACGGGCGCGCTCGGCATGGCCCGCGCCAACGACCCCAATAGCGGCAACAGCCAGTTCTTCATCTGCTTCGCCCCCGCAACCTTCCTCGATGACAAATACACTTTGTTCGGCCAGGTGACCGAGGGGATGGAATTCGTTGATCAGATCAAAAAGGGCCAGGGCCAAAGCGGCCGCGTGACCGACCCGACCAAGATCATCAAGATGGAACTCGCGGCTTAATCTGATTTGAAAATCGTAAAGCCCCGCGGGTTTCATGGCCGCCTTGCATGGATAAAGCGTGCAAGGCGGCGGCCGGTGCACAGGCCGGGGTTGACGAACGGCCCGCGATCTAGTCATAGCGGGGCATCCTGTTTTGGTGAGAGCCTGTAGCTCAGCTGGTAGAGCACGAGACTTTTAATCTTGGGGTCGAGGGTTCGATTCCCTCCGGGCTCACCAAAATTTCCCAGGGGTTAGACGGGCTTTGGTCCGGTTCGGTTTTACGTGTTCTGTCCGGTGTTCCATGGGCCTTGTATTGCGGAAAGAGGCTTTTGTAGCACTATAGCTGACTTCGCCCGAAACTTCGTGTTGTTCCCTTGAAGCTTCGGCAGGCTGCAGCACTCATTTGAAGCGCGGTGATCGCCCCGATTTCGTTCGCTGTGACCCCACGTTCGGCCAGCGGTGACGCCTCCGTCTTATCGCTTGCCGAATTAGGCTGAAATTTATGGACAAGCAGACTTCACTAAGACCGTTCAAAGCCCGTGGTGGCGTGGAGCAGCTAAATCCCACCATGTTCAGCCGTTTCCGACCGTTCTCGCTCAGGAAATGTCCTTGAAGCGGTTGCCGTCAGCTGCCGAAATCGAGCCGCGTCACAAGGTCGAACGCAGCCCCCGGCGTAGGTTCGAGGTAGATCGCCACGCCGGTGATCGACCGTGACATTGCCAGAGACGCAGCGAAGTGCGCCCGTGCTGCCGCATCCAGCCGGTCCGGGTCCGCGATTCTCTGGCTCAGCGTCATGTGAAACCGCCAACGGTCGAGCACGTAGGGGTATCCATACTGTGCCAGATAAGCTCGTCCGATCGCGTCGAGTCCCTCTTGCCGTTTCGTCACACGTTCCGCCGATTCCCTGACCCGATGATGATCGAGCCGGACCACGCATTCGTCGGCGAGCCGACGCAGGGCAGGTGATGGTTCGGCCTCGACGATAGCGAGAAATCCATCGATCCTTGAGACCCTGAGAGCAGGAGCGACAAAGCTGCGCATCATCCGCACCAGCGTTCGCGTGTCATCGATCAATCGATCCAGACCATGCGCCAACGCCATCGGTGGTTTTAGAGTGGCATGAAAGCCGTAGCGCCGGGGCGCAGCCGTCATGGCGTCAATATTCGGCTCATTGGGTTGGTCATGAATCACGCCGGTCTCAGGATCGCGCCCCAGCCATGTGTTGCCTGCGTGCCAAAGCGGATCGTCAGACTTCGGAGCATAATAAATGGCGGCGCGCATCGATTGAGGCTTTCAGTGCGTTTTCATCGCCCCGTCTAACTCACATCGGATCCGTCTTACTACACAGCGGTGGTAAGCGCCGTCTCGGATTTTTATGTTACGACAGTTGCGTCGCGCGCAATCCTGATCGGATGTACTGCGGCGGTTGCCACGCCGACTATGCCCGCGTTCCGCCACGATTGCGGCGCTTACGATTGCACGTAACCCAGTGGATACATTGCCATGCATCACCGCTCGCTGTTCGATCTTGCCGTCGCCGCTGTCGGGTTCACCCCTGCAATGTCCCGCGGCGCGATCGCGATCACTCGACAGTCGCCGCTCATGGTCGAACCGGCGCTGTCCGATCGCGATGATGATTGGCTCCATGACCATTGGATTGCGATGCCGGAGGCCCAATTTGGCGATGAGGCGGTCTCCTGAGTTGATTTCAGCCTGTTCGATGTGGCGACGTCGTGATCTGGTTACAATTTGATGGTGAAGCTGCTGCAATGATCAATCCACCCATCGCATCGAGGGCCGCATCGCCACCACACCGCCTGGCGCGGATCGGTGCGACAGTGGGAATGGTATCGATTCTCGTGATCGCTCTGATCGCGCGAGTTTATGCGCTGGGGGCCAAGCCGTTCTGGCTCGATGAGGTATTCACGGTCGATCGCTCGGCGCGACCGATTCCCGGCGTCATCGCCAACGCACTGCGCCACCACCACATACCGAGCTTCTTCCTGCTCGAACACGCCGTAATCGCGCTGGGTGTCGGTGACGGGACATTCGCGCTGCGCCTGGTTCCCGCTGTGGCGGGAGCGCTTTCCGCCGTCCTGGTGTTTGCCATCGCCTGGAGCATGGGTGGCCGCGCCGCCGCCTGGCTGGCTGGATTGCTGATGGCGTTGGCTCCGCTTCAGGTCGGGTTCGGGCAGGAAGCGCGTTCTTATACCATGATGATGGCATTCATTCTGTTGGCGTTATGGGGTTTGATTGGTCTGACCCAGCATCCTGAGACTGCGGCTCGTCGTCTGACCGATCCACGGGCGCCGCGAGCGTCCTGGCTGTTCTATGGCGTTGGTACGCTTGGAGCGCTCTGGACATTGGGCGATGCGATCCCCTGGCTAATCGCTGCGACCGTGGCAATGACGCTGGCAATTCTGCCGCGTGTCGCGGCGAAGGGGCGGCTTCTGGCGAACTGGAGTATTGTTCAACTCGCGATCATCGCGGCGGCCGCGCCCGGTTACATCGCAATGCTACGAGCGGTGCATGATCACGTCATGCGCAGTTTTGGCTGGATACCTCCGTTAACGTTGCGCGCCGGCTGGGCTGATGCAGCGAGCCTGTACGGTTTGCGCGACGCGACCATGGTGACCATGCGCTTGTTGCCGACGCATTTTGCCGCGATCGCTGCGATCGTCGTCGTGCTCGCGGGATTCGGAGCCTGGCATCTGCGTCGCCAGCCGGCGCCACTGATCACTCTGGTGGTGGCCTTTCTCGGCTTGCCGGTCACGCTGGCACTGGTGTCGTTGATCCATCCGGTATTGCTGCCACGCTATCTGTTGTGGAGTGCCGCGCCGTTCTTCATCCTCGCCGGCTTTGGAGTGGAGGCGGTCAATCGGCGGTTCCAGGCACCGGTTCTGGCGCTTGCGGCCCTGCTCCTGATGCTCAACCTGTTGCCCTACTATCGCGCCGAAACCAAGCCCCGCTGGGATGAGGCGGCCGCGATCCTTGATGGCAGGATGGCCCCCGGCGATGTCATTCTGGTAAGCGACGGCGCCGCTCCGGCCATGCTCGCTTTCGAGCGGCAGACCCGCAATCTGGATCGGGTTCCGTGGCAAACCACGACGCATGTGCGGCGTGCTGGCAAGGTTCTGGCGGGTGGCCACAAGGTATTCGCGGTGTATGGACCGGCAGGTCAAGGCAAAGCGCCGAACCAAGCCGATTTCTTCGCCAAAGTCGCCGCGCTGGGCGGCACCTCGGCGCCGATCATGGCCGGTTCAGAAATCATGATCGAACAGATCGATCCTGGTTCCCCAGGCGTTATCGCCTGCTCGGATGACGCGGGTGATCCAGGAGCCTGCCCATAGAGCCAGTGATTTTGCACGCGGTATCGGTTCTCTCATGTCGCCGCCACGGTTGCCTGGCCGCGGTGGCTTCGTTACTGTTCAGCTATGATCGTTTGTGCTCGTTCGATGACGTCCTGACCGATGATTCGCGATGGCCGACAGTTACTGGCGCGGATACCTCTTTTCGCCCCCTTTTCGCCGGCTGATCTGGATGCGTTGTTCAGCTGTGCATATGAGCGGTCGATGCGTGCTGGCGAGACGCTGTTTCAGCGCGGTGATCCTGGCGTATCGATGATGGCAATTCTGGCCGGAGAAGTGCGCATTGTTCTCCCCAACGAGGATGGTCAGGATCAGGTCCTGAATGTACTGACACAGGGCGCTGTGTTCGGCGAGATAGCCTTGTTCGACGGCAAGCCCCGCAGTGCCGACGCCGTGGCAGTCACCAACGGTCGGCTGCTGGTCATCGAGCGGGCGGCCACAATGCGATTGATGGAACGGGATCCAGGATTTGCCCATCGCGTTGTCGAGATCATCTGCGCCCGCCTCCGAGCAACAATCGCGCAACTCGACTCAATGGTATTTCAGGATGTCGCACAGCGGCTGGCAACATTTTTGCTGCAACATTGCGATGATCGCGGCATTAGCCGGATCGATATTACCCAAAGCGCGCTTGGGCGGGTCGTGGGGTCGGCGCGTGAAACGGTCAACCGGCGCCTTCGTGAGTTGGAGACCCAAGGCCTGATCGCATTGTCACCAGGGCGTATCACAATCATTGACAGAGCTCGCCTTGCCGCCTTGGTTCCAATGACGTCGCCGACCGCCTGATGTGGCGGCGGTCGTTTATTCCCGACCGTCAGTCGGTGGCGCGTCAGACAAAATGCCTACCGCCTGTCCATCGTGATGATCGTGGGTTCCGGTCAGGCGACAGTGCCGGTTGCCAGATGCAGGTTCAACGCCAGAGCGCTCTGATGCAGAAACAGCGGCAAGCCATGAACGACCAGAGGATAGATCGCAAGACCGAATCCGCCGATCATCAGCAGCGAGACCATGAACGGCAATGCGGCGAGAAGGCCGGACGCGATGCCGCGCCATCTGACACCGCGCTCCGGTGCGGGGCACTTGGCGCGGCCGACCTCACCGCCCGAAATAGGCGGGACCGGTGTCGCCTGCGGCGTTGGGATGAAAATATGGCGATATTGGCTATACATATCGGATGTCCCTTCATGACCAAAGTGAAAGTGTCGTCGTTATGACATCCATAGCAATTTTATTCCGACAGTGATGTGATCGTTGTCACATCGCGCCCCTCGTTGCGTAAACCCGCTCCACGACCGCTCTATGACGTCAGCAGATCCTGCATATCGGTTGCGTGATCTTCCTCATCCTGCAGAATAGTCTCCAGCATCGCGGTGGTCAGCGGATCGCTCATTCTAAAGTGATTGATCAAATCGTTGTAATATTCCACGACCGATCGCTCCGCCGCGAGATTTTCCGCAATCATATCATCGAAATCAAGGCTGCTGACATGCTCCACCGCCAGAGGCGACATCAGCCCATGCGGCCGAAAATTCGGTGTGCCGCCGAGTTGCTCGATCCGCTCGGCGACCATGCGGGTATGCCGCCGCTCGTCATTAGCCTGTTCCTGGAACTCGAACCCAACCCGCTCATCGCGCAGTCCCCGATCCGAAACGGACATCATGGTATAGCGCCAGACGCAGACGATTTCGATGGTGAGTGCGGTCTGCAGCATTTCAATCGCCGCATCATCCGCACAAACATCTGCCCCTCGGCCCAGGTAAGCCTGCGTACCAGAGCGCAACGAGACGACATCCTGAAGGAAAAAATTATCTGCGGCATGCAACGCTTCAGCCATGACGGGAGACTTTCAAACCAAATCAAACGTGGGATGATGTGAGATATCGAGATATAATCTTTTCGCCGCAATGAGCAACGGGACCTCGCGGTGAACCGTGGGTTTGATCATCCAAGCATGTGGCCGATGGCACGACGGTCTCTCAAGCGAGAGGTCAACGACGCCAAGGGGTTGCAGCGATTGCGCCCGTGTCGAGCTGGCGTCCGCTCACCGCCCAGGCAAATGTCAAATGCGAATCCCTGCCGGTGTCGGCTCGAGGCCTCTTGACGCCAGGGTAGCAAAGACGCTTTGTCCCGGCCATGAACGGACCAGCCGACAAACCAACCACCCATTCCAATACCCTGGCCGACGCGCGCAAACGGCGCGAAGCCGAGGCGTTGCGGGCCAATCTGGCGCGGCGTAAAATGCAGAGCCGCGAACGCGAACAATCAAAGAAAACCGCGTCGGAGCCAATTTCATGCCGGTGATGCCGGATCGGTGGATCCGCGAGCAGGCCCAAGCCCGTGCCATGATCGAACCGTTCGTCGAAACCCAGAAGCGCGATGGGGTGATTTCCTACGGCCTGTCGTCCTATGGCTACGATGCGCGCGTTTCCGATGATTTCAAGATTTTTACGAATGTCGATTCGGCGGTTGTCGATCCGAAAGATTTTGCGCCCTCCAGCTTTGTCGATCGAAAAGGGCCGGTCTGCATCATCCCGCCGAATTCTTTCGCGTTGGCGCATACCGTGGAATATTTTCGGATCCCCCGCGATATCCTTGTGATTTGTCTTGGGAAATCGACTTACGCACGCTGCGGTATCATCGTGAATGTCACGCCGCTGGAACCTGAATGGGAGGGGCAGGTAACGATCGAGATTTCCAACACCACGCCGCTGCCGGCCAAAATTTATGCCAACGAAGGCATCTGCCAGTTCCTATTTTTGCAGGGGGCCGGCCCATGCGATGTGAGTTACGCCGATAAATCCGGCAAATACATGCGTCAGACCGGCGTATCACTGCCGAAATTGTAAGGTTCTGAGGCGTCATGGATAGAATACGAATACGCGGCGGTAAGCCGCTCGAAGGCACGATCGAGATTTCGGGGGCCAAGAATGCGGCGCTGATCCTGATGACGGCTGGATTGCTGACCGATGAGCGCCTGGTATTGCGGAATGTCCCCGATCTCGCTGACGTCGGCACCATGAGCCAGTTGCTGGCGCAGCATGGCATCGCCGTGGAACCAACCGCCGCGCGCACGCTTTCGCTCGGCGGCGCCATTACCAACACCGAGGCACCCTACGACATCGTGCGCAAGATGCGTGCGTCCATTCTCGTGCTCGGGCCATTGCTTACCCGCACACGCGAGGCACGGGTTTCACTCCCCGGTGGCTGCGCAATCGGCACACGACCGGTCGACCTGCATCTCAAGGGGTTGGAGGCGATGGGGGCCGAAATCCGGCTCGATGGCGGCTATATCGACGCGACGGCGCCGCACGGGCTGCATGGTGCGACCATCACTTTCCCGTTCATCTCGGTCGGAGCGACGGAAAATCTGATGCTCGCGGCCAGTCTCGCCGATGGCGAGACCGTTTTGATCAACGCGGCGCGAGAACCCGAAATCAGCGATCTCGCGACGTGCCTGATCGCAATGGGGGCCTCGATTACCGGCATCGGCACGGATCGGCTGACGATCCTCGGCGTGAAATCACTGCACGGCGCCGAACACAGTATCATTCCCGACCGGATCGAAGCCGGAACCTATGCCTGCGCGGCGGCGATCACCGGCGGGGCGGTGCTGCTGCGGGGGGCGCGACCGGACGACCTGGGCGCCGTGCTCGCAACGCTGGGTCAAGCAGGGGTCGATATCACCACCACGTCCGAGGGTTTGCACGTCAGCCGACGCAACGGGTTGCACGGTACCGACGCAATGACTGAGCCTTTTCCTGGCTTTGCGACCGATATGCAGGCGCAATTCATGACGCTGATGGCGGTGGCCGAAGGGGCGTCGATGATCACTGAATCGATTTTCGAGAACCGGTTCATGCATGTGCCGGAGCTGAACCGGATGGGCGCGAGGATCAATGTCCACGGTTCATCGGCGATCGTCCGCGGCGTGCCTAGCCTGTCCGGCGCTCCGGTCATGGCCACTGATTTGCGCGCGTCCTTCTCGCTCGTTCTCGCCGGGCTTGCCGCGCGCGGCGAGACCATTGTCAACCGGGTCTATCACCTCGATCGCGGCTATGAGGCGGTCGAGCGCAAGCTTGCGGCGTGCGGCGCGGATATTGAGCGGCTGGCCGCCTAGAGCGATAAGCGATTAAGTTGACGCGGCAGCGGCAACATAATCGCATGAAATCGCTCGAAAAAACACTGAGCTAGAGCGTTACGCCGAAAGCATGACGCCCTAGCGCAACCGTCGATCTGGCTAAACCGCCCCGGTTCAGTCAGATCGACCATAAATTACGCCCGTTGCCTTAATCTCAGGGTATGGTTGCGCCGTACGCGGGGTTGCCGATCGCAATCATTGCGGATCGGACTGTTGTCAACATGCAACATGGGTGACAGGTTCAATCGCGACGCTATAGGCGAGATGTAACAAATCCGCCTATATGATTCCTATGCTGAGCAGTCTGCCATTCGATCTTCACGACCTCGATGAGTCTATCGCCCGCGCGCACGCCACGCTTGCGGCAGAACAGCGCGACGACGGACATTACGTCTTCGAACTTGAAGCCGACGCGACGATTCCGGCCGAGTATGTGTTGCTGGAACATTTTCTGGATCGGATCGATGCCGACCTGCAGGCGCGGATTGGCGTGTTCCTGCGCGCGATCCAGGGTAACTCACCGCAGAATCCCGGCGGTTGGCCGTTATTTCACGATGGGGCAATGGATCTGTCGGCCAGCGTCAAGGCCTATTTCGCCCTTAAAGCCATCGGCGATGATCCTGAGGCGCCACATATGCGCCGGGCGCGCGCGGCAATTCTGGCGCGCGGCGGGGCGGCGCGGACCAATGTGTTCACCCGGATTCAATTGGCGTTGTTCGGAGCCCTGCCATGGCATGCCTGTCCGGTCATGCCGGTCGAGATCATGCTGCTGCCAGACTGGTTCCCGATCACGATCTGGAAGATCAGCTACTGGTCGCGTACCGTGATTGCACCGCTTCTGGTGCTGATGACCGAACGGCCGGTAGCGCGCAATCCGCATAATGTCCGGATCGATGAATTGTTCGTCATACCCGCTGACCAGGTGCGCGATTATATCCGGGGACCTTATCGATCGCTCTGGGGTCACGCGTTCAAGGCGCTCGACAGCATGTTACGACCGCTGGAACGGTTTCTGCCCGGCCGACAGCGCGCGATTCAAGCCGCAATCGATTTCATCACACCGCGACTGAACGGTGAGGATGGATTGGGGGCGATTTACCCCGCGATGGCCAATACCGTGATGATGTATCACACCCTTGGCTACGCGCCCGATCACCCCGACTATGCAACCGCGTGGCGTGCGGTACGCAAACTGGTCACTGACGCCTCGGATCGATTCGCCGGAGCAAGCTACGTGCAGCCGTGCCTATCGCCGATCTGGGATACGTCGCTGGCGGCGCATGCGCTCGCTGAAGCGTCCGGCGCCGGTGATCCGGCGGTCGCCGCGGCGTGCGATTGGCTGATCCCGCGTCAGATCCTGGATGTGAAAGGTGACTGGGCACACCGCCAACCCGATGCCCCGCCGGGCGGCTGGGCATTCCAGTATAACAACGCGCATTATCCCGACGTCGATGACACCGCCGTGGTCGGGATGATTCTCGATCGCAATGGCGATCCCGCCCACCGTGCCGCCGTCGAGCGGGCGCGAATGTGGGTCCTTGGCATGCAGAGCAAGTCGGGCGGGTGGGGCGCGTTCGATTCGGATAACGAGTTTACCTATCTCAACCATATCCCGTTTGCCGATCACGGCGCTCTCCTCGATCCACCGACCGCCGATGTAACGGCACGCTGCGTGTCGTTCCTCGGTCAGTTGAACAACCCGGCCGATCGGGCGGCGATTGCGCGGGGCGTCGATTATCTGCGGCGCGACCAGGAGGCGGATGGTTCCTGGTTCGGCCGCTGGGGAACCAATTATATCTATGGCACTTGGTCGGTACTGTGTGCGCTGAACGCAGCCGGACTTGCGCATGACGATCCAACAATCAGCCGCGCGGCCGATTGGCTGATCGCAAAGCAGCGGGCTGACGGGGGCTGGGGCGAGGATTGCGAGAGCTATGCCGACGCGCCGCATGGCGAATATCACCAGAGCCTGCCATCGCAGACCGCCTGGGCGCTTCTCGGCCTGATGGCGGCAGGGCGGGCGGATCATCCGGCGGTGTTGCGGGGAATCGCCTGGTTACAATCGGTGCAGGAGGCGGATGGATCGTGGACCGAAGCGCCCTATAATGCGGTTGGATTTCCGCGGGTGTTCTATCTGCGCTACCACGGCTACCCGCGGTTTTTCCCCCTGCTCGCCATGGCACGGTTCCGCAATATCACGCTCGGCAATTCCGGCCGGGTCAGCTATGGCTTCTAACCACGGCTTGCCCTGTACGATGATGCCGTGGCAGTGACGTTCGGGAGTGGATGTGGCGGAATGGTAGACGCTGCAGACTTAAAATCTGTTGCCCGTCAGGGCGTGCGGGTTCGAGTCCCGCCATCCGCACCAGAGCCTCGACACTTCATATTTAAGTGATATTTCATGAATTTGGCGGCTTCATTTCATTATCCGGCCCCAAATGACCAAACTGGCTGTTTGTTTCCCGCTTCCGGCTTGACATATATCATAAAAACAATACAACGAAACACATAAGTGTTGCTATCGATCACATGATAGACGATCGAGCGGTAACGGTGTCCGAGTGAAACAGCAAAATCCGCCGAGGGGAAATGACCAAACCAAATCGCCGTGATATGTTCAAAATGGGTGCCGCCGCTGGCGCGACCATGATCGCAGCCTCGGCGCGCGCCGCGGGCACCGCCCCGACCGCGCCGCCAGCCGATAATTCCTGGTCCAATTCGCTGGGTCGCCCGGTCGATGCTCGGCCGTATGGCCGGCCGTCAAAATACGAAAGCAGTGTTGTTCGGCGCTATATCCCGTGGTTGTCGCCGACGCGTCTTGCGGATGCGAGCTTCACGCCGCTGCAGGATCAACCGGGGATCATCACCTCGAACGGTTTGTTCTTCGAGCGTTATCACGCAGGTGTGCCGTCGGTCGACCCGAAGGAATTCCGTCTGATGATCAGCGGCCGGGTCAAGAAACCGCTGCTGCTCACGCTCGATCAAATCATGCGCTACCCTTCAGTGTCGCGTATCCATTTCATCGAATGTCCGGCGAACGGCGCCACCGAATGGCCGGCGGCACAGCTCAACTCATTGCAGTTGACGCATGGCATGATCGGGTGTGCCGAATGGACCGGCGTGCTCCTGAAAACCATTCTCGACGAGGCCGGGATTTATCCCGATAGTCGCTGGGTTCTGCCAACCGGCTCAGACGGTGCCCACATGGACCGCAGCCTGCCGATGGTGAAATGTCTCGACGATTGCATTCTCGCCTGGGGCCAGAACGGCGAGGCCATCAGGCCGGAGCAAGGTTATCCGCTGCGCTTGGTCGTGCCGGGGTGGCAGGGCAATGTGAACGTGAAGTGGCTGCGCCAGTTGCAGGTCGGTCGCGAACCATGGATCACCCGCGAAGAAACCAGCGAATACAGCGAATTGCTGGGTGACGGTAAGTCGCTCGGCTTCACCTGGGTGATGGATGCGAAATCGGTTATCACATTTCCATGCCCGGAAAAGCCGCTAACGCAGGGGCCTGGTTTTTATGAAATTCGTGGTCTGGCCTGGAGTGGTCGCGGCAAGGTCAAATATGTCGATGTGTCGCTTGACGGCGGCGTGAATTTCGTGCGCGCCAAGCTCGACAATCCCGTGCTGAACAAATGCATGACCCGATTTACCCTGCCATGGTGGTGGGATGGTAAGCCGGCGTTGATCCAGTCGCGGGTGACCGATGAGACCGGCTATGTGCAGCCGACCATCGTGCAGAAGCATAAATTCTGGGGTCATGACCCCGTCTATGAAAACAATTCGATCCAGACATGGCAGATTCTGGCAAATGGGGCGGTGAACAATGTCCAGCTCTCGTAATCTGATCGCCGTCCTGCTGGGCGGCGCGGTCCTGGCGACCGCAACGGCCTGGGCCGGTGATACCACCACGGCGGTGCCGCCGGGTCACAATGGCGATCATAATTCGACCAAATACTACAAGGGGATCGTTTCGGCGAAGGATTTGAAGGTCTGGCGCGAGGAAGGTACCGGCAACGGTAAGCTTGCGCATTACAAGCCTGCGACAAAGATCGATTATTACAAGATCGGCACAACGCCGACGGCGGCACAGATCACCGGCTGGACCATCGCGGTGCCGCCAAGCGGGCAAAATCTGCCGGTTGGCTCAGGGACCGCGGACAAGGGTGCAACGATCTACGCCAGTAATTGCGCGATGTGCCACGGCGGTTTTGGTGAGGGTAAAAACAACTATCCGGCGCTCGTTGGCGGGGTTGGTTCGCTGGGATCGCCAAGTCCCGAAAAAACAGTTGGGAGCTATTGGCCTTACGCAACGACGGTGTGGGATTATATCAATAGGGCGATGCCGTTTTATGCCCCCCACACGCTCAAGCCGGATGAGGTCTATGCGCTCACCGCGTATATCCTCAACATGAACGGCATCACCAAGAGCGCCTGGGTCGCCGATGCCAAATCGGTTCCCCTGGTCAAGATGCCCAACCGCAATGCGTTCAACTGGAAAGACCCGCGTCCGGTTACGCATAATGTCGCTTGCATGAAAAACTGCGTCAGCCCATCCTCGATCAAGATTACATCGAACGCCGTGACGATGAATCTGACTCCGCGGATGACGGGTCCGGTCGATCATATGAAAAACGGCAAATGATGGAGAGGTCATGAAGATTATCGCGACTGCCGTTGCGTTGGGTGTGATCACCAGCATGATATCGCTGGGGATCGCGTCAGCCGCCACCCCGGCCGAGATCGCTGCCGGTGAAAAACTCGCGACGACGACCAATGAAGGCAATTGTGACGCCTGTCACATGTTTAAAGGCGCGGTTGAGGCCGGCAACATTGGCCCTCAACTCAACGACGTGAAATCCATGGTGCCAAACCGTGCCGAGTTCTATAAGATCATCTACGACGAAGAGGCCCGTAATCCGTCGACGATCATGCCGGCTTTCGGCAAGAACCAAATACTGACGCCTAAGCAGATCAACGAAGTCATCGACTTCATGTACACAAAGTAAGCGAGGAAATATGACCGATATCAATGGATTGACCCGGGTCTCGGCCAAGCGCCGGACCATTTTGACTGCGGTTGCCGCCGGTGCGGCTGCCAGCATCGTATTGCCGCGCTTCGCCCGCGCGGCTGACGCTGCCGCTGCGCCGAGTGCCAAGGATTATCCGATGAAGGCCTTCACCCAGAAGACCGAAGCGGCAACCTTGCAGGCAATGTACGGCACCTCGACCGTGACTCACTCGGCCGACGTGTCGATGGACGCACCAGATATCGCTGAAAACGGTGCGGTTGTTCCAATCTCGTTCGATTCCAAGGCGAAGGACGTCACCGGAGCCGCTATTCTCGCGATCGACAATCCTTTCGTGATGGCCTGCGCCTATAAAATCCCGGCCGGCACCGATCCCGCGATTTCAAGTCGCGTCAAGCTCGGTAAAACCACCAAGGTCGTGTCGGTCATCCAGGCCGGCGGCAAGCTGATGAGCACGTCAAAGCAAGTCAAGGTCACCCTTGGCGGTTGCGGTTAAGGGAGAAGCACAATGGCACATCAAATTCTGGTCCACGCAATGACGTCGGGCGACACCACAACGGTCGAAGCCTTGGTCAAGCATCCGATGGATTCCGGCTTCGTCAAGGATGCCGCCGGAAAAATCATCCCGGCACACTACATCGAGGTCATCGAATTTACGCATATGGGTAAAGTCGTGCTCACCGGCTATTGGGGTCCGGCGGTTTCAAAAAACCCGTTCATCAAGTTCTCCTTCAAGGGGGGCAAATCGGGTGATCCGATCGGCGTATCCTGGGTCGATAACAAAGGTGAGACGGCCACGACATCGTCGAATATCATGTAATGCAACCCGGGCGGCGATGTCATCGCCGCCCGGTCTCGTTGTGTCACTATCCAAGCGCCTTCGTCATCAACCAATCAACCGCTTGGTTCGACGGAAACGCTGCGTCACCGTCGTTCCAGCCGCAACGAAACGATCGACGGCGTCTCATTCATCGGGGAGGATGAATTCATGAAATTTCCGCTTCTGGGCTTGGCTATTACAGCGTCGCTGGCGGCCTCGACCGTCATCGCCGCTGCCGCCACGCAGCCCGATCCATCTGCCGATACCAAGGCCTTTCAAGCCTATTATCAGCAGCGTTTTCCGAAGCTGCCGCTGAAGGATTACGTCAACGGATCGTATAATTTCAGTGCCTCGTTGCGCAAACAGTGGAAGCAAATTCTTGAATTTCCGCCGTATTCCTTTGCGGTCGATAACGGCAAGACCTTGTTCAACACCAAATTCCCCGATGGTAAAACCTACGCCTCCTGCTTTCCCAACGGGGGCATCGGCATTGCGCAGAACTATCCGATGTTCGATGAAAAGACCGGCAAGGTCATGACGATCGGCCTCGCGATCAATCAGTGCCGGGTCGAAAACGGCCTCAAGCCGCTGAAGCTGACCAAAGGGCCGCTCGCCGATATTGACGCCTACATGACCTCGACCTCGGATGGCAAACCGATTGATGTCGTCGTGCCGCACACCAAGGCCGCGCTCGCCGCCTATACGGTGGGGAAGGAATATTTCTATTCGCGGCGGGGACAGTTGAATTTCTCCTGTGCCAGCTGCCATCTCCAGGCCGCCGGAATGCATCTGCGCGGTGATCTTCTGGCGCCGGCGTTGGGTATGACCGCCTCGTTCCCGCTCTATCGGTCGAAATGGGGCGATATGGGCACGCTGGTGCGCCGCTTCATTGGCTGCAATGAAAAGGTCAAAGGGGCCCCGTTGAAGCCGAACTCGCCGGTTTACGCCGACCTCGCCTATTTCTTGACCACCATGAGCAACGGCTTGCCGGTCGCCGGCCCTGGATCACGGCCATGAGGATCGTGAAGATGAAAAATCTGGCCCTGTCCCTGTTTATTCCCGCCGTGTTTCTCGCCGGGGCTTCAGCCCAGGCCGCAACGGCATCAAAAGCCGATGCCGCGAAAGCGATTTCCACTGCGGCGGCGACCATGAAGACCGCTGCCTCCTATGACAATCAGTGGCTCGAAACCGTCGCCGATTTCAAAGCCGCCAAAGCCGCCGATGCCAAGGGTGACTACAGCACCGCGGTGAAGAAGGCCGATCGCGCCGACACGCTGGCCAAACTCTCGATCAACCAGTCCAAGGCGCAAAAGAAACTCTGGCAGAACGAAGTGCCGAAATAGCGCTCCATGCCGGGCTGGCTTCTGCCGGTCCGGCGCTGCCGCGCCCCGACTTGAGGAAAGGATTGCCATGAAAGCGACACGACGCGCGGTACTCACCGCGGCGGCAAGCACGGCGTTAATGCCACGCTTCGCCTTTTCCGCCACCGACCCCTACGATGTGCCGATGCAAGGGGACGTTCGGATTATTCACGAAACCGACACCCATGCCAATGCCCTTCCGGTCCAATTTCGCGAACCGAACCAGAATATCGGCGTCGGCTCGATGGATGGCCAACCGCCGCATTTCGTCGGTCATAATTTCCTCAAACATTATGGCATGCACACCGGCACGCGCGATGCCCACGCCTTTACCTTCCTCGATTTCGAGGCGCTCGCGCATCGTTACGGCAAGCTTGGCGGTTTCGCCTACCTGAAACCGGTGATCGACAAATTGCGCGCCGGCGCCGGTAACGGACGCTCCCTCCTTGTCGACGGCGGCGATCTCTGTCAGGGCACCGGTCCGGCCAACATGTCCGGCGGGCTCAACATGGTTGCGCTCGGCAATATGCTCGGCATCGACGCGATGACCGGCCATTGGGAATTCACCTATGGCCAGGACGGCATCGAAAAGATCATCAAGGCGCTGAACGGCAAATTCATCGCCCAGAATGTGTTTCTCTCCGCGGAAGCCGGCATGATGGGCGCGCCCGCGTTCGATCAGAAAACCGGTTCGGTGTTCGAACCCTATATCATTCGTGAACTCGGTGGCTATCAGGTCGCAATCATCGGCCAGGCCTTCCCCTATGTGCCGATCGCCCATCCCCGCCGCTTCGTGCCCGACTGGCGCTTCGGCATCCGACCGGACAACATGCAGAAGGTCGTCGATCATCTGCGTACCGTCAAGAAGGTCGATACCGTGCTGGTGCTCTCGCACAACGGGATGGAGGTCGATCTTAAAATGGCCGCCAACGTCACGGGCATCGACATCATCCTCGGTGGCCACACCCATGACGCCGTACCGGTTCCGGTCATCATCAAGAACGCGAGCGGCAAAACGATCGTGACCAACGCCGGCACCGCCGGCAAGTTTATCGGCGTGCTCGATCTTGAACTCGCCAAGGGCAAGCTCAAGGATCTGCACTACAAATTGCTGCCGATCTACACCGACATGATCAAGCCGGACGCCGCCGTCGCCGCCGAGATCACCAAGGGCTACGCGCCATACCAGAAGATGCTCGACGAAAAAATCGCCGACGTCGATACCCTGCTCTATCGTCGCAATAATTTCTACGGCTCGGTCGATCAGGTGATCATGGATTCCTGCATGGAAGAGATGGACGCCGAAATCGCCTTCTCGCCCGGCTTCCGTTGGGGCAATTCCTTCCTGCCCGGCAGCGAATTCACCATGGGCGACCTGTTGACCGAAACCGCCATCACCTACCCGATGGCCTACACCCAGATGATGACCGGCGCCGCGATCAAGTCGATGATGGAGGATGTCTGCGATAATCTGTTCAACCGCAACCCGTATTACGAACAGGGTGGCGACATGATCAGGGTTGGTGGCATGAACTACGCCTGCGCCCCGCGCAAACTGATCGGCCACCGTATCTCGGAAATGACCCTGCCGAACGGCAAGCCGGTTGAACCCAACAAGACCTATAAGACCGTCAGCTGGGCCTCGGTCTCGCTGCCCCAGACGGGCAAGCCGGTTTGGGAAGTGGTGGCGACCAATCTCAAGCGCAAAAAGACCATCAAGGTCACCAAACCAAACCAGGTGAAATTGATTGGCGTCGAAGGGAATCCTGGTCTAGAACCGGCCTAATGGTCACTCGGCGGTTTCTAACCGGAATAGCATTGGCGGGGCTGCCGTTTGGCGGCCTTGCCAGCACACGTATCGCACGCGCAGCGAGCAACCCGTTCGCGACCCATAAGCTGGTGCTGCAACTCTCGGACGATTCGATGGAGAAGCAGAAGGCAATCATCAGCGGGGCCAACTCCGTCCTCAAAGACTACCCAGACACCGTTTCGATCGTCGTGGTCGCCTTTGGCCCCGGCGTTCAGATCCTCTACGCCAATTCCCCACTGCGTCAGGCGGTGGACAGTCTTGTGGCCCAGGGCGTCGAGTTCGACGTCTGCATGAACACGATCGACACGATCAAACGCCGCACCGGCCATGCGCCGAAGCTCAATCCACACGCGATTCCAGTGGCTTACGGCATTCCGCGCATTATGGAGCTGGTGACAAAGGGTTATATCCTGGTTCGTCCCTGAAGCGGGCGGCCATGATAACGGCCGGCCGCTCCAGGGCGTGGATCAGGGCTTGGCGTCCAGCATCGTCAGCGGTATCGCCTGCATGAACCCGTCATTGGTGCCGATGAAATAGGTGCCACCGACCGCAACACCGTTCTGCGGGCCGTAGCCACCCTGCTTCTGGTTATAGACATGCAGCACCTTGCCGGTCGCCTTGTCGAGCGTGACGATCTCGCCTGAACCGGTCGGCTGGATCACATAATGGCCGACAATGGTCGGCGCCGCCTTCATCCCGACCTTCAACGGTGTCGACCAGATAATTTTGCCTGATTTTGCGTCGATCGCATATTCGTCATGGGTCACCGGACTTCCGGTATAAACGACGTCGCCAGCAATCGCGGGAACGGCATCCTTGTTACGGGGCGGGGTCTTGCCGGTCCCGAGGGTTTTCGACCACAGGATTTTGCCGCTGGCGATATCGATCGCGATTTCCTCAGAGCCGGATGTCGCGGTCTGCGCCTTGGTGCGGGTTTCGATCTGGCCAATCGTTTCATGACCAACCACCGCCCAGGTGCCATCACCGCCGCTGCTCGAAAAAATATTCTTCGGATGCACCGTCCACACCCGTTTCCCGGTCGCGGCATCGAGGGCGTAGATGTTGCTCGGATGCGTGCCGCCCATGATGACGATATTTTGTTTGGGGTCGAAACTGGCCGATGACATGCTGACAAAGGATTTGATCGGCGTCTTCCATTTGAGTGCGCCGGTCGCGGCATCGAGCGCATAAACATGACCATCGCCATTGCCGAACAGCAGCATCCCATGATCGAACACTGCGGTCGGCATGTCCTCGCCCTTGGTCGGGAACGACCATACCAATTGACCGGTCGCGGCATCGACCGCGTCGATTGCCGAAACATCGGTGCCACGGATCACGGCGGCGCCCTTGGTGCCGAATTTCTTGGCGTGGCTGAACGCGAACACCGAATTCCCGGCGCCGATGAACACCAACTGCTTACCACCCGCATCGGCGACGACCGGTGTGGTCATCAACTGGTTATAGGCGTTGAACGACCACTGCAGCTTGCCGGTTTTGGCGTCGAGTTTGTAGAGATAGCCATTGTCGTTCGGCGCATACACCGATCCATCGACCACGGCGACGCCGATCGGGAACCCGACCAGATCGCGGATGATCGTGTTGTTCTTGACCGCTTTGCGTGCGTCAGCCGCACCGGGCACCTGATAAGTCCAGGTGACACCGGGAAAGGCCGAGGCCAGCATCGCGTTATGGCCAGGTTGCAGGGCATACATCGGCCACGAAGACGGCGTGTCGGCGGCATGCGCGGCCATTGTCAGACCGGCGATCGTGGCGATCGCGGCGATGCCGGACCATGCGGATAATGTGCGTTTCATGATGGGTCGATTCCTTGGGCGGTATCAAAAACCCCGGCCACAGGGGCCGGGGAGGATCGGGAACGAAGGTCGCTTACTTGGCGTATTGATAGCCCGCGAGCTGCAATTCCGGCAGGGTGCCGACCACGCCGGGCGTGAGCACCGCTCCGGGGATGAGGTGATTGGTGAATTCCGCCGCCATCGCCGGATGGGAGAGCTTGTCCGGGTTGATGCCTTTTTTCATCATGCCCATCGTGAGCTCCCACACCTCGTTGTGGCAGGCACAGAATACCACGCCGCGGCGCTGCAACACAGCGATGCTGTTGTCGGCCGGCGAGAACACCCCCATCGGATTATTGTAGTCGGCCGGGTTGGCCTTCGCCGCCGGCGGGGTTTCAAGCCAGGTGTTGGATTTGATCTTGCCGCCAGTGAATTTGGTGAAATACTTGTCCCAAATATACGCGTCGTACAACGCCATATGAGCGCTGCCATGGGTGGCCGACACCGCGATGAAATCCGGATGCTTAAACGACCAGATCTGCGCGTTCATCGAATTGCGCATCAGGTTGAGCCAGGGGCTCGCCAGAACCGTGTTGTCCCATACCTGCTTCGGTCCGCCGGAATAGGTGAGCAGCAGGTGCAACGCCTCGCTGTCGTACTCATCGGAATTGGTCAGGATCATCGGCACGGTCTTGAAATTGCGCCGGCGCGGCGCCTTGGCCAGCGCGTCGGCCAGGGCCTTCATCTTGGTCGCATTCGCTGGAATGAACGAACTACCCATCGACATCGCGGCCTCGGCAACGCCGATCGGCGACAGGGCGGCGCCAATCGCGGCGAGGCCGATGCCGGCCGCTGGCATCGCGAGAGTCGTGCGGCGGCTGAAATTACGGTGATCCTGTTCCGGTTGGTCGATACTGTCGGTCATTGTGTCGCTCCTCTATGATGCGCCGCCGGCATGATGCCGGTTTTGCGGTGAACTACAGACGATCCGGCTATTTCGTGGCGCCGAGCACCTGCCCATTGACGGTTTCGCCGTACATCGAAAATTTATTGTTGTGGAACTTCGCGCGCGTCGCCGCGACCGTGCCGAGAAACCGCGGGTCCTGCGGACGGTCCTGGCTGTCGATATAGGTGGCAACATCCCAGGCCTGCTGCACGCTCAGCGTGCCGACAGCGCCATAGGGCATATTGGCATGAACAAATTCGGCGGCGTTCTTGATGCTGCCCATGCCCGCGCCCCAATTGAACGACTGGTTCCCCCAGAGCGCCGGAAACACGGTTTGATCATGGGAGTACTGACCTTGCCCGTCAGCGCCGTGGCAGATCGAGCACTTGGCCTTGTAAACCGCCAGACCGGCGGCGTAGGTCGCCGGCTTGGGCGGGGCGGCGAGCTTGGGGTAGCCGCGCCCCGCGAGGACAGCGCCGGTCGGAGCGCCGGTCGCCAGCCAGTAGGAATAGGCTTCGAGCGCAATGATGGTCTGACTGCCGAGCGCCGGCACCTTGCCATTTTCGCTGAACCGGAAGCAGCCCTGCAGCCGCATGCCGAAATTATTCACCTTCTTGTTCTTCGTTCGATAGGCCGGATACGCGGTATAGGCCGCCCACATCGGCGCCGAACCGGCCAGCCGCCCGGCATCCAGATGGCAATTGCTGCAATTGAGCGCGTTGCCGATGATGCCATGGGCATAGACCGTGGTATGGCGGAAAATATTCTCGCCCAGCTTCACTTCGGCGCCGAATTGCTTGCCCGGCATCGCGGTATCCGGCGGTGGCGTGAAGGCGATCGGTTTGGCAGGGGCCGGCGCGGCCTGTGCCATGGCGATCGTGCCGATGAGGCCGAGGGACATGATGGAATAACGCATCACGGCGCTCCTTTCGCGTCGCCCGGCTTGGGCAGATCGGTCGGGTTGGCCGACAAGGCGGCATAATAGCCGGCGACCGCGTCGATCTGCGCGGCGCTCATCTCGCTGGCGACATTGCGCATCATATGCAGCGGATCATTTTTGCGGCTACCCTTCTGCCAATCGACCAGCTGCGCCGCCAGATACGCTTTCGGCTGCCCCGCCAGGCGCGGAAATGCTGCCCCGACCCCAACACCATAGGGGCCGTGGCACGAGTTGCAGGACGGCACCCCGGTCAATTGATGCCCCCAGTCACCGTTCATCGCCAGAGTGGCGCCCGACCCGCCGGGCAGCGGTGTCGGCTCCTTCTCTGCCGGCACCGGCAGGGCCGCATAATAAGCCGCAATCGCGGCGCGGTCGGCGGCGGTCAGCGGGGCCGCGATCTCGGCCATGATCGCATTGTAGCGTGTGCCGGTTTTGAAACTATGCAGCTGCCGGCTCAGATAGATTGGCGTCAGCCCCGCAAGGGCAGGAATGCCATCGGCCGCGTTGCCGAGTCCGGCGGCGCCGTGACAGGCCGCACAGGAAGCAATCTGCGGCGGCGTTGCGGCATCGGCGCTTGCGATCGCGGCAATGGCCACGGCGGCCAGCACCCACCGCACTGAAACGAAGTTCATTCTTGGAAACTCCTACCACAGGGTTGTTAGGATGCTTTGTCTGTCATGACCAAGCGACCCCCGCCGATCAATCCGATCTCGCGTGGCGATCGATCACGATCAGGCGATATACCATGGGATTCGCCCGGCGTCAGACGACGTCGGCAAAAACCCGCTCCTTATGCGCGATTTTGACGTCGATGCCCCGCAGCATCACCTGCCAGTACAAAAACGGCAGGAAGTCTTTTTTCAGCCGCCACGACGAATAGCGCGGCACCCGCGGGTCGAGCGGAAAACTCGGCGTCACCTTGCCGCCATAGGTGAATTCCGCGAGCACGATCCGGCCGTAATCGGTGGTCAGCGGGCATGATCCGTAGCCGTCATACTGGGCGGTGCCGACCTCGGACTTCATTGCCGCGATGAGGTTCTGCACCACCACCGGCGCCTGGATGCGCAGGGCCGCCAGCGTTTTGCTGTTCGGGCTGTTGGCGGCATCGCCGAGCGAGAAAATATTGGGATAGCGAACATGCTGCATGCTGTGCTTGTCGACATCGACAAACCCGGTCGCATCCGCGATCGGGCTGCCCTTGAGAAAATCCGGCGCGCTTTGCGGCGGCGTCACATGGATCATGTCGTAGTCGCGCACCACCTCGCGCGTCGTCTCATCGGCGGCGGTCACGGTGAAGATCGCCTTCTTGGCCTTGCCGTCGATCGCGGTCAGATTGGTCCGATAATTTTCCTCGATACCATGACGCTTCATCGCCGCCTTCAGCGGCGGCACGAAGGACTGCACGCCGAACAGCCCGGGCAGTGCCGTGCAGAACGCGATATCGGCGCTCCCGCGCGTGCCGGTCCGGCGCAGATGGTCGGCGGCGAGATAGGCGATTTTCTGTGGCGCGCCCGCGCATTTGATCGGGCTCGGCGGCTGGGTGAAGATCATCTTGCCGCCCTTGAACGATTTGATGCACGCCCAGGTGTAGGCAGCGAGATCGCCGCGATAATTGCTGCACACGCCACCGGAGCCGATCGCCTCGGCCAGGCCATCCACCCTGTCCCAGTCGAGTTGCAAGCCGGGACACACGATGAGGAACCGATAGCCGAGCATCGTGCCGTCGGCCAGGCCGACCCGGTCATGCTCCGGATCGAAACGCGCCGCTGCCTGCTTGACCCACTCGACCCCCCGGGGAATGAGCGCCGCTTCCGGCTTGATGGTCTGCTCCAGCGTGAACACCCCGCCCCCCACCAACGTCCAGCCCGGCTGGTAGGCGTTGGTGTCGGTCGGATCGACGATGGCCATTCGTCCCTGGATCTTGCCACGCAGCATCGCCGCGACCGTCAATCCGGCGGAGCCACCGCCGATGATCAGAACCTCGTAGAAAGCCGCCGCCGCGCGTGCGGCATCGTCGGTCCGATTGCTGGTGGAATCGAGCATCCTGGTTTCCTCCTTCATCCTATAATTTCAGGGCGTCCATTGACTCAGGCACGATGGTTATGTGTCGATACATATACACATATTCTAAAAATGTAATAGATACCCCGCTCACGCGCCTGAGAACCCAGCGCCAAGGGTGGCTGACGGGCAACAATGCGATTAATCGTCGGGATTCGATATATTCAACTTGATTTATATAAGCACCATGGGCTAACCCCGGCATCACAAAGAGCGGAGTTTCAAAGTTCCGTATCGAGTTTCGTAAATTAAGAACGGGGAGTTAACGATGCGGACAATCAAGATCACTTGCGTTACAATTGCGACTCTGTTGGCCACTCCGTCGGCCGGTTGGGCGACGGCGGGATATTTCCAGACCGGCTATGGCCAGAAGGTCATCGCCATGGGCGGCGCGTCGGATGGCGAAGCTACGGGTGCCATGGGCGGGGCCAACAACCCGGCGAGCATTTCGTTCTCCGGTGAAAGTTTCTCGATCGGCGGCACCTATTTCGATCCGAGCCGCAGCGCCAGCCGCACGGGCAATCTCTACGGGTTGAACGGGTCATCCACCAGCAAGGATGACAACTTCCTGATCCCCGAAATGGGCTTCAACGCCCCGATCAACCAGCGTCTGGCCTTCGGGATCACGATTTATGGCAACGGCGGGTTGAACACCGATTATCCCGGCTCCGCCATCTCCTGCCCGAATCCGCAAACCGGTAAGCTCGCGCCGGGCAATATGCTGTGCGGACCCGGACATCTCGGCGTCAATCTCGAACAGCTCATCGTCGCGCCCTCGCTGTCCTACAAGCTGACGCCGAATTTCGCGGTCGCGGTATCACCACAACTGGTCTATCAGGTCTTCTCGGCTGAAGGGATTCAGCCCTTCGAGCAGGTTTCAAGCAATCCGGGCGCCGTGACCAACCGTGGCGGCGATGGCTCATTCGGCATCGGCGTCAAGATCGGCTTCTTCTGGCAACTCTCACCGCAGGTCTCGCTCGGCGGCACCTATTCGCCACAGGCGGATATGGAACAGTTCAAGAAATATGCGGGATTGTTCGCCGGCAGTGGCGCCTTCAACGTGCCGGCCAGTTTTTCGGTCGGCATCGGCTATCGCCCGATTCCAACCCTGCTGTTTGCGGCCGATTTCGAGCGTATCCTCTACAGTGCCGTCCCCGCGATCGGCAATTCCAGCTCCAACCGGGCAGCGCTCGGTTCCGGCAATGGTCCCGGATTCGGCTGGCAGAATATCAACGTCTTCAAATTCGGCGTGGCTGACAAAATCAACCCCAACTTCACCCTCCGCCTCGGCTTCACCCACTCCGGCAACCCGGTGACGCCCGCAAACGTCACTTTCAACATCCTCGCCCCCGGCGTGGTGCAGAACGAGCTTGCCGGCGGCCTGACCTATCATCTCAGCCCGCAGAACGACATCACGCTCACCTATCAGCACGCGTTCAACAACACCGTCTCCGGCCCGACCAGCGTGCTTCCCGGCGGCGGTACCGACACCGTCTCGCTGCTGGAAAACGCCGTTGGCATCGGCTTCCTGCACAAAATGTGATCGGATTTTGTATAACAAACGAATTCGTGATCTCCTGATCGTCATATCAATCATTGAACTAACCGCCTAGTCTATTGATTTGTCATCGCAAGATGAATATTCGATGGGCTGAATAAAATACTGAAACGACGCACTGAAAATCCTTCAGCGCGTCGTTTTGGGTTAAATTGGCTTTTGTTGGAGTGTCACGATGATTGAATTGATACTGGCGGTGATTTCCGGCAGCACCGTCGGTTTTGTTCTCGGCCTGATCGGTGGCGGCGGCTCAATTCTGGCAACCCCTCTGATGCTCTATGTCGTCGGATTGAAACCCCATGAAGCGATCGGCACCGGGGCGCTTGCGGTCTCCGCCAATGCCTTCGCCAATTTCGCCGGCCACGCCCGCCGGGGCAATGTGCGCTGGCGCAGCGCGATCATCTTTGCGATCCTCGGCATCGCCGGCGCCATGGCCGGGTCGAGCCTCGGCAAGATCGTGGATGGCAAGAAGCTGATCTTCCTGTTCGCGGTGTTGATGATCGTGGTCGGCATCCTGATGCTGCGACGCAAGGCGCCCACCGCAGCCCAGCTCGCCAAGTCGCACGAACCCGAACATCTGACCCCGAAATCGATCGTGCTGGTCTGTCTTGCCGCCCTCGTCGTCGGCGCCCTCTCGGGATTTTTCGGCATCGGCGGCGGTTTCCTGATCGTGCCCGGCCTGCTGTTCTCGACCGGCATGCCAATGATCTTCGCGATTGGCTCATCCCTGCTCTCGGTCGGCACCTTCGGCCTCACCACGGCCGTCAACTACTCGATCTCTGGTCTGGTCGACTGGCGGGTCGCGATCGAGTTCATCCTCGGCGGCATCATCGGCGGCCTGATCGGTACCCGCCTCGCCGTTGCCCTGGCACCACGCCGCGCCGCGCTCAACCGCATCTTCGCGGGTCTCGTGTTCGTCGTCGCGATTTACATGATCTATCGCAACGCCGCATCGGTCGGTGTTCATTTCTGAACCCGAAGGATCATCACCCGGCGCGGTCACACCGCGCCTCGGAGACAAGAAAGGCCAGGGTGGCATGCCCTGGCCTTTCTTGTATCCATGTCTCAAATCACCGATGTCGGCGGGGGATCACCGATGTTCGGGTGCCAGCGCGTCGACCCTTGCCTGGGCGGTGATCAATTGATCGGAGGCCCGGCGCCAGGCGACGCCATCGCTTTCATCGACATCCCGATAATCGGTCTCGGCCTGCGCCAGCTGACGGGCGGCTTCATCGGGGTTGATTTCCGAGAGTTTCATGATCTGGTCGGCGAGCACAGTGCAGCGCTCGCCGGTAACCTCGGCAAAGCCGCCCGAGACGAAGAAGCGATCGATGATCTCGTCGTCCTCATAGATGTCGATCATGCCGCCACGCAGCGAGGTGATCAGCTTCGCATGGTCGGGCAGGATGCCGAGGTCGCCTTCGGTGCCGGGAATGACCACCATGGAAACCTGCCGCGCGAGCAGCAGGCGTTCCGGGCTGATGATTTCGAGCGCGATGGTCATTGGATCACACCGTGGCGTTCAGGGACTCGGCTTTCTTTACCGCGTCCTCGATGGTGCCGACCATGTAGAAGGCGGATTCCGGCAGATGATCGTATTCGCCGGCACAAATCGCCTTGAAGCTGCGCACGGTGTCTTCGACCGCGACGAACAGGCCCGGCGAGCCGGTGAAAACCTCGGCGACGTGGAACGGCTGCGAGAGGAAGCGTTCGAGTTTACGGGCGCGGGCGACGGTGACTTTATCGTCCTCGGACAACTCGTCCATGCCCAGAATCGCGATGATGTCCTGTAGCGATTTGTAGCTTTGCAGAATGCGCTGCACTTCGCGGGCGGTATTGTAATGCTCGTCGCCGACGATGCGCGGGTCGAGCGCGCGTGAGGTGGAGTCGAGCGGATCGACCGCCGGGTAGATACCTTTTTCCGAGATGGCGCGGTTGAGTGTTGTGGTGGCGTCGAGATGCGCGAAGGAAGCGGCGGGGGCGGGATCGGTCAAATCGTCGGCGGGGACGTAAATCGCCTGGACCGAGGTAATCGAGCCCTTCTTGGTCGAGGTGATGCGCTCCTGCAGCGCGCCCATGTCGGTCGCCAGCGTCGGCTGATAGCCGACGGCGGAGGGGATGCGGCCGAGCAACGCCGAAACTTCGGCGCCGGCCTGGGTAAAGCGGAAAATGTTATCGACGAAGAACAGCACGTCCTGCCCTTCCTCGTCGCGGAAATATTCAGCCATGGTCAGCCCCGAAAGACCCACGCGCATGCGCGCGCCCGGCGGCTCGTTCATCTGGCCATAGACCAGCGCCACCTTGGAGCCTGCGGTGGTGTTCTCGCCGAGCTTGATGACGCCGGCATCGATCATTTCATGATAGAGGTCGTTGCCTTCGCGGGTGCGCTCGCCGACACCGGCGAACACCGAGACGCCGCCGTGACCCTTGGCGATGTTGTTGATCAGTTCCTGGATCAGCACGGTCTTGCCGACGCCGGCGCCGCCGAACAACCCGATCTTGCCGCCCTTCAGGTAGGGGGCGAGCAGATCGATCACCTTGATGCCGGTGACCAGGATTTCCGATGAGGTCGCCTGCTCCTCGAAACTCGGCGCGTCGCGATGGATCGGCATCGTCTTCGCCTCGCCGATCGGGCCGCGCTCATCGATCGGCTCGCCGATCACGTTCAGGATGCGCCCGAGCACTTCCGGCCCGACCGGAACGGCGATGGCATTACCCGTGTCGGTGACCTCGGCGCCGCGGGCCAACCCGTCGGTACTATCCATCGCGATGCAGCGAACCGTGCGTTCCCCGATTTCCTGCGCCACCTCGAGCACCAGGCGGCGATCGCCGACCTTGGTTTCAAGCGCGTTGAGAATGAAGGGGAGCTCGCCTTCGAACTGCACGTCGATCACGGGACCCATGATCTGGGTGATGCGGCCGGTGTTGTTGCTTGCCATGATTCTGCTTTCCTAACCCAAACTCACAGCGCTTCGGCGCCGGAGATGATCTCGATCAATTCGCGTGTAATATTGGCCTGACGGGTACGGTTATAGTTCATGGTCAGGCGGTTGATCATATCCCCGGCATTGCGGGTCGCCCCGTCCATCGCGGTCATCTGGCTGGCGTAGAACCCGGCGCTGCTTTCGAGCAGGGCGCGGTAGATCTGAACCGCCAGATTGCGCGGCAGCAGTCGCTCGAGCAGCGAGCCGTCGTCGGGTTCGATCTCATAATCGGCGCTCGCCGAGGGCACCTGATCCCGTCCGCTCTCGGCGCGATGATTGTCGTTCGCCGGGCCGCCCGCCGCCGGGATCAGCGGCGTTTCCGCGACGGTCTGCACCATGATCGAGACGAAGCGGTTGAACATCAATGTGCACACATCGAAGTCGCCGGCATCGAAGGCCGCGATGATCCGTGCGGCGATGGCCTCGGCATCCTTGAATTCAACCGCTTTTTTGCCAACGAAATTGACATCGCCCATCATGATATCGGCCATGTCGCGCCGGAAACTGTCACGCCCCTTGCGCCCGACCGCGAAAATCCGCACCGATTTGCCCTCGGCGATCAACGCCCGCGCCTTGGCCTTCGCCGCGCGGCTGATCGAGGCATTGAACGGACCGGCGAGGCCGCGATCGGCGGTCACCACGACGATCAGGTGGCGCTGGGTCGAACCGGTGCCGACCAGCAGTTTCGGCGCGTTCGGATTATCCGCCGCCCCCTGCGCGAGCGCCGCCATCATCGCCGCCATCCGCGTCGCATAGGGCTGCGCCGACTCGGCCTGGCTCTGGGCGCGGCGCAGCTTGGCGGCGGCGACCATTTTCATCGCCTTGGTGATCTTCTGGGTCGATTTGACCGAGGCGATTCGGTTGCGAAGCGATTTCAGGCTGGGCATGGGAAGATTCCGCCGATCACGCGAAGCTGTTGGTGAAGGATTTGATGAAGTCGATCAGCTTGGCCTCGGTATCTTTTTTGATCTCACGATCGTCGCGGATCGCGTTCATGATTTCCGGAGCCTGGGCCTTGAGTTCGGACAGCAGCTGAGCCTCGAAATCACCGATCCGGCCGATCGCGATGTCGTCGAGATAGCCGCGGGTCCCCACGAAAATCGACACCACCTGCTCCTCGACGGGCAGCGGATGATACTGCGGCTGCTTCAACAACTCGGTCAACCGCGCGCCGCGGGCGAGCATTTTCTGGGTCGCGGCATCGAGGTCGGAGGCGAATTGCGCGAAGGCCGCCATCTCGCGGTACTGCGCGAGTTCGAGCTTGATCTTGCCGGCGACCTGCTTCATCGCCTTGATCTGGGCGGCCGAGCCGACGCGCGAAACCGAGGCCCCGACATTGACGGCGGGCCGGATGCCCTTGAAAAACAATTCGGTTTCAAGGAAAATCTGGCCATCGGTGATCGAGATCACATTGGTCGGAATATAACCGCCGATGTCGCCGGCCTGGGTCTCGATGATCGGCAGCGCGGTGAGGCTGCCACCGCCGAATTCGGCGGACATTTTCGCGGCCCGTTCGAGCAGGCGCGAGTGCAGATAGAACACATCGCCCGGATACGCCTCGCGCCCCGGCGGACGGCGCAGCAGCAACGACATCTGACGATAGGCGACGGCCTGTTTCGACAGATCGTCATACACGATGAGCGCATGCATGGCATTGTCGCGGAAATATTCGCCCATCGCGCAGCCGGTATAGGGGGCGAGAAACTGCATCGGCGCCGGCTCGGAGGCGGTGGCGGCGACCACGATGGAATATTCCATCGCGCCGTTTTCCTCGAGGGTGCGGACGAGCTGGGCGACGGTGGAGCGCTTCTGGCCGATCGCGACATAGATGCAGTAGAGTTTCTTGTTCTCGTCGTCCTGCGCGTTGAGCGGCTTCTGGTTCAATATCGTGTCGATGATGACGGCGGTCTTGCCGGTCTGACGATCGCCGATGATCAATTCGCGCTGACCGCGTCCAATCGGGACCAGGGCGTCGATCGATTTAATGCCGGTTTGCATCGGTTCGAACACCGACTGGCGCGGCATGATGCCGGGGGCTTTGACCTCGACGCGGCGGCGTTCGGTCGTCACGATCGGGCCTTTGCCGTCGATCGGGTTGCCGAGCGCATCAACGACGCGGCCGAGCAGACCCTTGCCGACCGGCACATCGACGATCTCGCCGGTGCGGATGACGGTGTCGCCCTCGCGAATTGCGCGATCCTCACCGAAAATCACGATGCCGACATTATCGTTTTCGAGGTTGAGCGCCATGCCCTTGACGCCGGCGTTCGGGAATTCGACCATCTCGCCGGCCATCACATTGGCGAGGCCGAAGACGCGGGCGATGCCGTCGCCGACGGACAGGACCTGTCCGGTTTCAGCGACATCGGTTTCGGTGTCGAAACTCGCGATCTGCTTTTTCAGGATCTCGGAGATTTCAGCGGGGCGGATTTCCATATCAGGCGGCTCCCTTCATTACATGGCGCAGCCGTTGCAGGCGCGATTTCAGGCTTGTGTCGTAGAGTTTCGAACCGATTTTCACGATCAGTCCGCCGAGCAATGTCGCATCGATCGATTCACGGATCGTCACCCGCCCGTAACCCGCCTCGGCGAGGCGGGCGGCGAGTTGGGCGCGCTGGGTATCGGTGAGCGGATGGGCGGACGCCACGTCCGCGGTCATGATGCCGCGCTTCTGCGCGACATAGGCGGCGAATCCGGCAATCAGATCCGGCAGATCATGCAGCCGTCGATTGGCGATGGCGACGCTGATGAAATGGCGCACCAGATCGGAAAACCCCTGAGCGGCCAGCACCGCCTCCATCGCCCGCGTACCCTCGGCGGCATCGATGCCGCGGCTTGCGATCAGTCGCTGCAAGTCTTTGGAGTCGCCGATCAGAGCGCCGAGCGCGGCCATCTCCGAAACGATCTGATCGAGTTGCTTGCGCTCGTCGGCCAGATCATACAACGCGCGCGCATATCGCGCGGACAAACCTGAGGCCCGTTCGGGCGTCGACGATGCAGCTATGGTGGACGACACAGATGTGACCCTGCTCTCGGTTCATTATGACGTTTCTATCCCAGATCGACCCGAACACGACATCCATCGGATGAACATGGGCGCGTTTACCCGCTCACGCTTTCACCAACCGCCACGGTCGATGAACGTGATGAGGGCGCACTAGCATAGCCCCCCCGCGCACGCAACATATGCAATCACAAGAATGAGATAGGATCGATGTCAATATCGACCCGCGCGGCGCGGGGCAGCTCCGTCCGGGCGAGCCAGTCGCGCAGGATCGGTTGCAGGGCGACGCGGCGCGGGCCTCGTACCAGAAGGCGGCGGCGATGGCGGCCGCGCAGCATGGCAAAGGGCGCGGGCGCCGGACCGAGCACGATGATGTCGCGCTGTGGTGCGGTGCGGGCAAGGGCGGCCGCGGCCTGATCGGCGAGGCCCGCGTCCATCGCGCTGACGATGATCGCCGCGAGGCGGCCGAACGGCGGCCAGTGGCCGGGTTCGCGGATGGCGGCCTCGGCGGCGCGAAATCCGGCGAGATCGCCCGAACACAGGGCGCGCATCACCGGATGATCCGGCGTGTAGCTCTGCAACAGAACCCGGCCGGGCAGGGACGCGCGACCGGCGCGGCCGGCAACCTGGTGAAGCAGCTGGGCGCTGCGTTCGCCGGCGCGCAGATCGCCGCCGGCAAGCCCGAGATCGGCATCGACCACGCCGACCAGAACCAGATCGGGGAAGTGCCAGGCTTTCGCGATCATCTGGGTGCCGATGATGATGTCGATCTCATGCGCGACGATGGCGCGGATGGCGGCTGCGGTCTGCTCGGGGCTGGTGATGACATCGCTCGCCATCACGATGCGGCGCGCGTCGGGGAAGCGTTCGGCGACTTCCTCGGCGATGCGTTCCACGCCGGGGCCGATCGGGACGAAACTGTGTTCGGCCTGGCAGGACGGGCAGATCGTGGGCGCGCGCTCGGTATGGCCGCAATGATGGCAGAGCAGGCTGGTATGGCTGCGGTGTTCGACCAGCCAGGCGGTGCAGTTGGGGCAGTTCAGCCGATGGCCGCAGGCACGGCAAAGGGTGAGCGGGGCGTAGCCGCGGCGGTTGAGGAACAGCATGGACTGGCCGCCGCCGGCCAGCGTGGTGGTGAGGGCCTCGATCAGCGGGGGGGCGAGAAATTTGCCGCGGGCGGGTGGGGTGGCGCGCAGGTCGAGCGTTTCGATGCGCGGCATGGTGGCCCCGCCATGGCGGGCGGCGAGGATAATGTGGCGGTAGCGGCCGGCTTCGGCGTTGATGCTGGATTCGAGGCTGGGGGTGGCGGAGGCGAGGATGCAGCCGGCCTGCGAGAGGCGGGCGCGGACCACCGCCATGTCGCGGGCGTGGTAGATCACGCCGTCTTCCTGTTTGTAGGCGGCTTCGTGCTCTTCATCGACGATGATGGCGCCGAGATCGGTGAAGGGAAGGAACAGGGCGGAGCGGGCGCCGAGCACGAGTTGGGCGGTGCCATTGGCCACATCGTGCCAATTGGCGCGGCGGATGGCCGGGGTGAGGTTGGAATGCCAGAGCGTCGGCATGGCTCCGAACCGGGCGGCGAGGCGGGCGGTGAATTGGGCGGAGAGCGCGATTTCCGGCAGCAGGACCAGCGCCTGACGGTGCTGGCGGAGGGCCTCGGCGATGGCTTCGCAGTAAACCTCGGTCTTGCCCGAGCCGGTGACGCCTTCGAGCAGGGTGACGCTGAACGCCTTGGCGGTGATGCCGGCGCGGAGGATTTCGGCGGCGCGCGCCTGTTCAGGCGAGAGTGTCGGTGGGGCGGCATCGGGGTCGAGCCGCGCTGCGGCGGCGTCGCGGCGGGCGGGGATCAGCAGCCCGGCATCGGCCATCGCGCGGATCAGGGATGGCGAGACGCCGGCGGCAGCGGCGAGGGTCGCGGTGTCGGGCCGGTCGAGGGTTGCGATTGCGTTCAGCACGGCCTGACGCCGGGCGGTGGTCGGGGCGGGTGCGGCGACCCAGCCGAAGCGGTCCGGCGGGCGGTCCAGCAGATTCGATTTCAGCGCAAGGGCGAGCACCTCGCCGCGCGGGGCCATGGTGTAGTTCGCCACCCAGTCGATGAACTGGCGCAAGGTGGCGGGCAGGGGTGGGATGTCGATGATCGCGGCGACCGGCTTGAGGCGGTGATCCGGCACCGTGGCGTCGGGCCGGGTGTCCCAGACCACGCCGTGGACCATGCGCTTGCCGAGCGGGATGGAGACGATGGTGCCCGGTGCCGGGATGTCACCCGCCGGCAGCGTGTAGTCGAACGTGTGGTCGAACGGGTAGGGCAGCAATACCGCAACGCGGGTCGCGGTCATGACGCTGGCTCAGACGTTGAAGCGGAACAGAAGGACGTCGCCATCCTGCACGATATAATTGCGTCCTTCGATGCGCAGCTTGCCAATCTCGCGTGCGCCGGCTTCGCCGTTGTTGGCGATGTAGTCGTGATAGGCGATGGTTTCGCAGGCGATGAAGCCGCGCTCGAAATCGCCGTGGATCACGCCGGCGGCGGCGGGGGCGGTGGTGCCCCTGGTGATGGTCCAGGCGCGGGTTTCCTTGGGGCCGACGGTGAAATAGGTGATCAGGCCGAGCAGATCGTAGCCGGCGCGGATGACGCGATCGAGCCCGGAATCGGACAGGCCGAGACCTTCGAGGAATTCGGCGCGTTCGGCGAGCGGCAGTTGGGCGACTTCGGCCTCGATGGCGGCGGAGACGACGACGGATCTGGCCCCCTGGGCGGCGGCCATGGCGGCGACGCGGGCGGATTGGGCGTTGCCGGTGGCGGCGGCGGCTTCTTCGACATTGCAGACGAACAGGACGGGTTTGGCGGTGAGCAGGTTGAGGCGCTTGACCGCCTCCTCCTCGCCCTTGGGGATCGCGGTGCGGGCGGGTTGGCCGGCTTCGAGCGCGGCGAGGATGGGTTCGACCAAGGCGAGTTCGGCGGCGGCGGCGCGGTCGTTGCCGCGGGCTTTTTTCTGCAGGTTGGGGACGCGTTTGAGCAGGGAGTCCAGATCGGCGAGCATGAGTTCGGTTTCGACGGTTTCGGCATCGCGCAGCGGGTCGATACTGCCTTCGACATGGGTGACATCGTCATCGACGAAGCAGCGCAGCACGTGAACGATGGCATCGACCTCGCGGATGTTGGCGAGGAACTGGTTGCCGAGGCCCTCACCTTTCGCCGCGCCGCGAACCAGGCCGGCGATGTCGACGAATTCGAGGCTGGTCGGCACGGTCCTGACCGATTTGCCGATCCGGGCCAGCTCGTCCATGCGCGGATCGGGCACGGCGACGCGGCCGATATTCGGCTCGATGGTGCAGAACGGATAATTCGCCGCCTGCGCCGCGACAGTGGCGGTGAGGGCGTTGAACAGAGTGGATTTGCCGACGTTGGGGAGGCCGACGATGCCGCAGTTGAAGCCCATGATTTTGCCTAAGGTTAGGTGAGTGAAGAAGACTTCTTTTTTGTAAAAAAGAAGCAAAAAACTTTTTTTCGCGGGTTCTGAGGCACGGGGCCGTCAGCGGCTACGCACCAGATTAATAAAAGTTTTTTGGTTCTTTTTTACAAAAAAGAACCCTTACCCCACCCCTTTCGTCTCAAGCGCAACCTTGGTCATGAACGCCTCGGTCTTGTCCGTGGCCAATAGGGTAGCGGCGTCGGACACGGCCTCAAGTGTGGGAACCAGCCAGTCCTCGTCGCCTTTGGCGAAATTGCCGAGCACCCAGCCGTGGACGCGGGATTTGTCGCCGGGATGACCGATGCCGAGGCGGACGCGCCAGTAATCCGGGGTGCCGAGGTGCTGGTCCATGCTGCGCAACCCGTTATGGCCGGCGGCACCACCGCCGCGTTTGACCCGGATTTTGCCGGGGGCGAGGTCGAGTTCGTCGTGGAACACCGTGATCGCCTCCGGAGTGAGCTTGTAGAAGGCGGCGGCGGGTTGAACGGATTGACCGGAATCGTTCATGTAGGTGAGCGGTTTGAGGGCCACGATTTTTTCGCCGCCGATGGCACCTTCCGCGACCAGGCCGGAAAACCGCCGCCGCCACGGGGTGAAACCGTGGCGGTCGGCGATGATGTCGATCGCCATGAAGCCGATGTTGTGCCGGTGCCGCGCCATTCCCGGTTCGGGATTGCCGAGGCCGACCCACAGCTTCACGGCGGGTTACTTCTTGGCGGCGGGCTTGGCGGCGGGCTTGGCGGCGGCCTTGGCCGGTGCGGCCTTCGCGGCGGGGGCGGCGGCCTTGGCCGGACCACCCTTGCCACCCTTGGCCGGTGCGGCTGCCGATGCCGCGCCCGGCTCGGGCGCCGCTTCGGCGATCACGGTCGGGGCGGCAACGGTCGCGACCACGAAATCACGGTCGGTAATGGTTGGCTTGGCGTTTTCGGTGCCGAGCAGATCGTGCCAGCGGATATTGTCGTTGATGTCGAGCGGGCCGAGATCGGCGTCGAAATGATCGGGGATGTTGTCCGGATCGCACAATACCTCGACGGCGTGACGCACGACGTTGAGCACGCCGCCACGCTTCATGCCGACGGAGATACCTTCATTGATGAAGTTCACCACAACGGCGACGCGCACCGGTTCACCGACGGCGAGTCGCTGGAAATCGATATGTTCGGGCTGGTCGGTGACCGGGTGGAGCTGGACGTCGCGCATCAGGGCGCGTGTCCGGCCGGCTCCGGTCTCGATTTCATAGAGGCGCGAGCGCCAGCCGCCGCGCTTGAGTTCACGCATGACGATGCGGGGGTCGAGCGCGATCAGGGTGGGTTCCTGCTTCGCGCCATAGATCACGCCCGGCACCAAGCCGGCTCGCCGTGTCGCCCGCGCCACCCCCTTGCCGGCTCGCGCACGATCCTCGGCCGTGATGGTCTCGAAATTGGCCATGTGTCGCTCCTTTGAAAACACAAAAAACCGGCCTCCAGGGGTGCCGGTTGGCGGTGAGGTAGCGGATGACGGGGGATTAGGCAAGATTGAGAGCGGGAGGCAGGGCGGGGCGATGGGGAGCCGTGCTGATGCGAGCGTATTTGTTTTGGTAACGTAACGATTTGGGCGTGCGAAAGC
>NZ_JBMFGY010000017.1:0-42804 GCF_049977125.1 Acidiphilium sp.
CCCGCAATCCCCCGCCCATATCGCCTCACCGCCATCCCCACCCCTCGCCAACGAACTGGACAAATCCCGCCTTTCCAGGCAAAGTTACATGTAACCATACGGATGTCCCCATGAGCGCACCCCCCCCCGGCAAGAGATCAGCGTCGTCGCGTGACAAAGTCCGCGCCCACCGTGAAAATCTGCGCGCCCAGGGCCTCCGCCCGGTGCAGATCTGGGTGCCGGACATGCGAACCCCATCCTTCCGCGCCGCCGCCCATCGCCAGACCCTCGCAATTGCCCAAAGCGCCGCCGCCGCCGAGGATCAGGCGTTTATCGACGCCGTCACCACCCCCCTTGAGTAATCCCGGCATCGCCCCCCTGCGCGGCGAAATCTGGACCGTCTCAGGCGGCGGCGATTATACCGGCAAACCCCGCCCCGCCGTCATCGTTCAGGCGTCAGCCTTCGACGCCACAACCTCGATCACCATCTGCGCCTTCACCACCGACCCCACCGAAGCCCCCTTGTTCCGCCTCGCCATCGAACCCGATTCCACCAACCACCTCCGCACCACCAGCCGCCTGATGGTCGATAAAATCACCACCATCCCCAAAACCAAACTCGGCACCCGCCAGGGCACGCTCGCCCCCGCCGACCTCACCCGCCTCAACCGCGCCATCACGGTCTTCCTCGGCCTCGCTTGAATAAAGCAAAACAAACGAATAAAACAAAAATACTAACAATTTCGCTTGCCCACCCGCCGCCCGCCATGCTCATATCCCCCCATGTACCAAGGACCCCGGCCCCCCATCATCCTGAGCGACCGTATCGCCTTCCTGATCATGATGTTCCGCAAGCAATTCTGCGAGCAGGGTGTCGCCGCGCGTGTCTCCGACCCCCTCCTTCACTTCATGGTCAACTACCTCAGCCGCACCTGCGCCCGGCTCCTGAAAATCATCGCCTCCCCACCCAAAATCCGCCCGCCGCGCCCACGCCCCAACCGGCCGGACCGCGTGCGCAAACCAAACCCCATCCCAGGCGGCTTCAACTGGCTCCGCCGCCTCATCCCCAACAACCACATCCTGAACGGCCACGCCGTCGCCTTCCAGCAATTGCTGAACGAGGCGGACATGCGCGAACTCATCGAAGCCAACCCCACCACCGGCCGCCTCCTGCGCCCGCTCTGCCGCATGTTCGGCATCAAACCCCCCGCCGGACTCCAGCGCCCGCCACGCCCGAAGCGCCCCAAACGCCCAACCAGGCCGCGCCGGCCCAAACCGGCAAAACCCCCCGAAACCCCGCCCGATTTCCCCGCCCTGCACCGCCCCGCCCCGGTTCTGGGCGCGGGCAACCACTACCTCGTCTTCCCGCGCGATTTCTGGCGCTCCTCGGGCTGACCCACGCCAAACCCCCCAAGCTTACCCAGGTCGGCCCGCCCTATGATAGGGGTGACCGGCAATAATGCTCTGCGCCCGGTACAATTGCTCCGCCAACACCACCCGCGCCAGCATATGCGGCAAGGTCAGTTTTCCGAGCGAAACCACCACCCCCGCCCGCGCCAGCACCGAACCATCCAACCCCTCCGCCCCGCCGATCACGAACACCAGCCCCCGCCCGTGCGCGCGCCATCCCTCGAACAGCCGGGCCAGCCCCACACTATCCGGCATCACCCCGCCCTGATCGAGTGCGACGACAAAATCCGACCCCGCAATTTTCCCTAATATCGCAACCGCTTCCCGCCGCTTGATCTCAACCGCCGACCCCACCCCATCGGCCAGCGCCACCAGCTCAAGCCCGGTCCGCTGCGCATAGCGCAAAAACAACGCCTGCTCAGGCCCGGCGCTCGCCCGCCCGACCGCAATCAGCCGCATTAAACCTCAGGCGTATCCAGCACCGGCTCATCCAGATCAGGCCCCCACATCTTCTCGAGCGCATACATCGCCCGCGCCTCGGCCTTGAATAAATGCACCACAATATCCCCGGCATCCACCAACACCCAGTCCGACCCGGAAGCCCCCTCGGTCTGCACCCGCTTGATCCCCAGCTCCCCGAGCTTCTCGATCAAATGAGTCGCCATCGCCGCGATCTGCCGATCCGCCAACCCCGTCGCAATCACCATCCGATCGGCAAAACTCGCCCGCCCGGCCAAATCCAGCGCCACCACATCCTCGGCCTTGTCATCCTCCAGACTGGTGACAATCGCGCGCTGCATCCGCTCCAGCAAATCCAGCGACCCCTCGGCCGATTTGCGCACACGCCCCTTCGGCCCCGCCACCACCGCCTTCTTGCGCGGCGAGCCAGGCACCTTCGGCACAATCTCGACCGGCACCGGCGCCTTCCGCTTGCGCGGCACAGCAGGGGGGGTCGTACTACGGCTCGGCGGACGGGTTATGATCTCTCTCCTGATGACAATGCGCGCAACGCAGTGGCTGATAGCGGATTTTCACGCACTGGCAACCATGCCCATCCCAACCCCCCCACCAAACCCCGCGGCCGCACCCGCCCATGCCGCATCACACAAGCCGCCCGCCCCGCCAGCGCCGCCCGCGTCTCCCCCGGTCGCGGCAACACCGCCACCGGCACCGCGCGAACAATCTCCCGCCACCGATCCCACAACGGCAACTGCGCCAGATTATCCGCCCCCATCAACCAGACAAACCGCACCCGCGGAAACCGCCGCCGCAACCCGGCCACCGTATCCGCCGTAAACCGCGTCCCCAACGACCGCTCAATCGCCGTCGCCACAATCCGCCGCCCATCCGCAATCCCCTGCGCCGATGCCAGCCTCGCCTCCAACGGCGCCATCGCCATCCCCACCTTCAACGGATTCCCCGGCGACACCAGCAGCCACACCTGGTCCAACCCCAACCGCCGCATCGCCGATCGCGCCACATGCAAATGCCCCGCATGCGCCGGATTGAAACTCCCCCCCAGCAACCCGACCCGCAGCCGCCGCCGATCACCAAACCGCGGAACCGGATCGCTCAGGGCCGCACCTGCCCCGTTCCCACCACATGATACCGGAACACCGTCAGCTGCGCCGGCCCCACCGGACCCCGCGCATGAAACCGCCCGGTCGCAATCCCGATCTCCGCCCCGAACCCGAACTCCCCCCCGTCACAAAACTGCGTCGAGGCATTCCACATCCCCACCGCACTATCGATCCCCGCCAGAAACCGCGCGGCAACCTCAGCATTCTCCGTCACGATCGCATCGGTATGCGACGATCCATGACGCGCGATATGCGCCAAAGCCCCGTCCAGCCCATCGACCACCGCCACCGACAAGATCGCATCCAGCCATTCGGTATCGAACGCCGCCGCCGCCATCGGCACGATCGCGCCCGCCCGCGCATCCCCCCGGCATTCACACCCCAAAGCCGCCAGATCAGCCACCAGCACCGGCAACCACGCCGGCGCCACCGAGGCATCGATCAGCAACGTCTCGGTCGCCCCGCAAACCCCCGGCCGCCGCATCTTCGCGTTCGCCAGCACCGCCCGAGCCATCCCGAAATCGGCCTCTTCGTGGACATAGGTATGATTGAGCCCCTCGGCGTGAGCCAGCACCGGCACCCGCGCCTCGCGCTGCACCCGCTCAACGAGCGATTTGCCCCCGCGCGGAATGATCAGATCGATCAACCCTGATGCCGTGAGCATCGCCGCGACGAAAGCCCGATCGGAGGTCGGCGCAATCTGCACACAGGCCTCGGGCAGGCCGAGCTCGCGTAATCCCTCAATGATCGCCGTATGAATCGCCTGCGCCGAACGCTGACTTTCCGAACCACCCCGCAAAATCACCGCATTGCCCGATTTCAGACAAATTCCGGCAGCGTCGGCGCCGACATTGGGCCGGCTTTCGTAAATCATGCCGATCACGCCGATCGGCTGTGGTATCCGGCGGATGACAAGACCGTTCGGTCGGGTCCATTCCGCGAGGATGCCGGCCAGCGGGTCGGGCAGGGCGGCGATCATTTCCAATCCGCCAGCCATCGCCTCGATGCGGGCATCGTTGAGCAGCAATCGATCGCGGAAGGCGGCGGTGCCGGTGTACGCCTCAACATCCCGCGCATTGGCGGCGAGAATCGCCGCGGCATGGCGGCGAATCGCCGCGGCCGCGGCGCGGAGGGCTGCGTCGCGCTGGGTGGCCGAGGACTGGGCCAGGATGCGGCCGGCCGCGCGCGCGCCGACCGCAGCACTGCATAGCCAGGAGTCCATGATTTCTGCCGGTGCGTCCATGAACAAGATTTGCGCCGAGGCGGGGTGCAAATCAACCGCTCTTTCGGTGCGGCGATGGAGCGGCTATCCACAGAGCTGAATTGATCGTCAGGAGTCCCGTGCCCGATAGTGCCATCAGTGAACCGCGCGTTGTCACCGGGCTGCGGCCGATCGAGGTGGAGGATGCCGCGCGACTGCATCAATTGATCAATGATTGGGAAATCTGCCGTTTGTTGCCGGAGGCGCCGTTTCCCTATCCGGCGGCACTCGCGCGGGACTGGATCGCCGCGGCGATTGCGGACCGGAATGCGGGGATCGCCTACCAGTTCGCGATCACCGATGAGGCGGGATCAATGATCGGATGCGCGGGGCTGCGACTCGACAAGGCGGGCAGGACGGCGTCGCTTGGGTATTGGGTGGCGCGGCGGGTCTGGGGCCGGGGGCATGGGCGTCAGGCGGTAATGCTGATGCTGCGCTGGGGTTTCGCCGATCTCGCGATCGATCGGGTGGTCGCGACCGTGGCCGATGATAACGCGGCATCGCTCGCGGTGCTGCGGCGGGCGGGATTTGCCGAGACGGGAACGGGATTCGAGAAATTCATCAGCCGGCCGGGGCTGCGTCAGGCGGTACGGCATTTCACGATCACGCGGGAGGGGCTGGCATTGCGCGAACCGGGAACGACGGTGACCGAGGGGCCCAGGCCGCTGCTGCTCGTGGCGGCGTGTGCGCTGATCGATGCGCGGGGGCGAATTCTGCTGGCGCGGCGGCCGGCGGGCCGGAAACTGGCGGGGCTGTGGGAATTTCCAGGCGGCAAGCTAGCCCCCGGCGAGACGCCGGAGGCGGCGCTGGTGCGGGAATTGGACGAGGAACTGGGGATTGCGGTGAAAATAGCGGATGTTGCGCCCTTTGCATTCGCCTCGCACGGGTATGAGAGTTTTCATCTGATGATGCCGCTGTATTTGTGCCGGCGCTGGGTTGGCGTGCCGATGCCGCGCGAGGGGCAGGCCCTGGCGTGGGTCGATCCCGCCCGGCTGGAGGAATACCCGATGCCACCGGCCGATCGGCCATTGATTCCAATGCTGCGCGATTTTTTATGAGGGTGTCATGAGCGAGAAGGCCAATCCGACCGCGGCGATCCTGATCATCGGCAATGAAATTCTGTCGGGGCGGACGCAGGATATCAATGTGAAATTCCTCGCCGAGCGCCTCGCGCTGCTCGGGCACAAGCTCGAAGAGGTGCGGGTGGTACCGGATGTGGCCGAGCGGATTGTGCGGGCGGTGAACGAATTGCGGGCGTCCTACGATAATCTGTTCACCACTGGCGGTATCGGGCCGACACATGACGATATCACGTCGGAATGTGTCGCCGCCGCGTTCGGCGTGCCGTGGGAGAAACATCAGCCGACCTGGGATGCGATGGAACGGCATCTCGGTGCCGAGAATTTCAACGCGGCGCGCCAACGGATGGCGACGCTGCCGCGCGGTGCCGTGCCAATTCCGGCCAGCGTGACGATCGCACCGGGATTTTCGATCGGAAATGTTCATGTCATGGCGGGCGTACCGCGGATCATGCAGGCGATGTTCCTGGCGCTGGAGCCTCTTTTGGGGCGGGGGCGGCCGATTTCGATGCGGGCGGTGCATGGAATGGGCGTGAAGGAGGGCAGTATCGCGGCCGGATTGGCAGCGATTCAGCAGCGGTTTCCAATGCTGGACCTGGGCAGTTATCCGTTTTATCGCGAAACCGGCGGCGGGGTGGCGATCGTGGCGAAAGGGACCGACACGGCGGCGCTGGATGCGGCGATCGCCGAGGCGGATGCGCTGATCGCGGGGCAGGGGATCGTGGCGGTTCGGGGCGAGCCTGGAGCGGCGTGACGGAGACGCCCATATTCATAAAAATACTTTAAATTCAGATTTTTATTTGAATTTCTTATAATTCCATCGCAAGTGTTCGGTGGTGGCGGCATTGATTAAGTCTCAGTCATGGGCGCTGCGCGCAGGGGCATTTGCCCGGATCTGCAACCGTGCCACGGCCTCGCGAATGTCGGCTTCCGCGGCGCAATAGGAGAATCGCACGAAATTACCACCGCGGCTGGTATCGAAATCGTAGCCGGGGGTGGCGGCGATGTGGTGGTCGTTCAGCAGGGAGCGGCAGAGATCGGTGCTGTTCTGGTTGGTGGTGCTGATGTCGGCGTAGAGGTAGAACGCGCCGTCGGCGGGGGAGAGATGGGGAAAACCGGCGTTGGGCAGGGTTTCGAGTAGAAGGGCGCGGGAGCTGGCATAGCCGGCGCGGCGCGATTGAAGCTCGGCGTGGCAGTCGAAGGCGGCGAGTGCCGCGATTTGGGAGATGTGGGGCGCGCAGATGAAGAAATTCTGCGCGAGACATTCGACCGGGCGGATCAGGTCTTCGGGCAGCACCATCCAGCCGATTCGCCATCCGGTCATCGCGAAATATTTTGAAAACGAATTGATGACGATGGCGGACGGGCTGAAGGCGGCGGCGGTGACGGCCGGTTTTCCGTAAGTGAGGCCGTGGTAGATTTCATCGCTGATCAGGCGAATGCCGTTGGCGTGACAATAGCGGGCGAGGGCGGCCAGATCGTCGGGGGACAACATCGATCCGGTCGGGTTCGCGGGGGAGGCGATCAGAAGCCCGTCGGGTGGCGGGTCGAGGGCGGCGAGCATGGCGGTGGTGGGTTGGAAACCGGTCTCGGCGGTGGCGGGGAGCAAGAGGGGCTGGATGCCGAGCGCGGTCATGATGTTGAGGTAGGGCGGATAGCAGGGGGTGGCGAGGGCGATGCGGTCACCCGGCTCGAAGGCGGCAAGGAAGGCGAGTGGGAAACCAGCCGAGGCACCGGCGGTGACCGCGATTCGGGCGGCGGGCAGGGCGAGGCCGTACCACTCGCTGTAGTGCTGCGCGATGCGGGCGCGCAGATCGGCGCGTCCGAGGGATTCGGTGTAGCCGAGCGGGTTGGTCGTGGCCATGGCGGCGGCGACGGCATGGCGCACGCCTGCCGGGGCGCCTTCACCGGGTTGGCCGACCTCCATTCGGATCACGCGCCGGTGGGACGCGGCGGGGCTGGCGGCGATCGCGTTGGCGGCGGCGATGACATCCATCACCAGAAACGGCGGCACCAGGGCGCCGGAGCCGGTTTTCAGCACCATGGTGGCGTTATTTCGAGCCGACGGCCAAGCCGAAACCGCGCGGATCGGCGGCGGCGGCGCAGGTTTTTGGCGCGCCGGGCAACAGGCCGGCGCAGGCGATGACATTGGCGCGACCGGGAGCTGGCACCGGCCGGGGCATCGGCACCGGGCTGCGGATGGCGTTGGCGAGTCCGGCGGCAACTGCCATGGCGGCGCCTTGCTGGCCCGATCCGGTGGCGATGGCGCGGAATTTGCCGTTGCTGGTCGCGAGTCCGACCGCCAGGAGCGGCTTGGCGACCGAGGCGGGCGCCACGGCGAGCAGGATGCCGGTACCCGCGGCGATGCGACCGGTGCCGAACAGATTGTTCATGGTGGTGGCGCAGCCGACCGAGCCGCCTTGGGCATCGAGCGTGGCATAGCCGGCGGAGGCGGGCAGATCGGAGAGGGGGCCACCATGGTCGGCGGCGGCGGCGGCGGCGCGGGCGCGGGCGGCGGCGAGGCTTGGGTTCTGCGGGTCGGCGGCGAGGGACTCGATGCCGGCGGCGGCGCCGATCCCTCCGGCATTCGGGGTCAGGGCGATGAGGTCTCCCAGCCGATCGATGATCAGCGGGACGGCGTAGCGCGGTTTGACGGTGCGCAGGTCGGCCATGGTGAGGCCGGCGCCGGCCTGGTTGGCGGCGGCGATGAAGCGGGCCGCGAGTTGGCCCTGAACGAGACCGAGCACGCCGCTCGATTGCAATTGGGTCAGGGTGGCCGCGAGATCGGGTTGGCGCATGATCTGGCCCGACGTGAGGAGCTGGCCGGCGGGTGTCGCGAAGACGGCGCGGGCGGTGGGGTCGGCGAGCAGGGCGTTGCCGACCACGGCGAGATCGGCGGCGAAGCTGCGCGAGACCGCGACGCCGCCGCCCGCCATGGCTTCGGCGGGGGCAAGGTCGGTTGCCAGCGGGAGGCGGCCATAGCGCGCCTGGATGGCGATCAGGCCGCGCGCCATTTGTGGCACCGCGGCGGGGCGGGCGGCTCCGGCATTGCCTTCGGGGGCGGCGCCGGGCGGAAACAGCAGGGCGGTCGGGTGGCCGGTGCCGCCGTCGGATTTCGGCAGGTCGATCAGGCAGGCGCCGCCGCCGCCGAGACCGGCGCGGGAGGGCAGGGTGACGGCGAGGGCGAAGCCGGCGGCGACCGCGGCATCGGCGGCGTTGCCGCCTTCGTTGAGGATTTGCCGTGCGGCGATCGTTGCCTGGGGCACCGGCGTGACCGCGAAGCCGACCACCGGTTTCAGCGGTGTCGGTTCACCGAGTTTAGGTTGATCGCCGCCGAACAATCCGTTCGTGACGCCGCAGCCGGTGAGCAGAAGACCGAGTGCGAGCGGAGCCGCGCGACGCAAATTGGACAAAGGTGCCATCCCTCAATGATATCAGATCGAGATCGATGGCCATAACCGCCTTCGCGGGGGCGGGCAACCGAAGCGGCGGCGGGAGGGGGACGGCCGGTGACTCAAATGTTCGCCGCGCGCCCGAGGGGACGTTTTATTTCAAGAAAGTAAGCTAAAATTAAGGGTCGGCATCCATGATGGTGCAACCGGCTTGGCCCGGGGCAGATCAATTTGGTCTGAGACGGGCCGGTTTGGTCCGGGACAGGTGGGTGATTGTGACTGATGGGTTCAGGAGCGGCGATCCGTGGTTTGGCGTTCTGGTCGACCCTGCCACGCAGCTGGGTCATGTTGCACTGCGGCATGAAACGGCGTAGCCACCCCTCTCATGCTCGATGACGTAACTGTGCCGCGCGGGCGCGACGTAATGTCGGTCTATCGCGCCCGGATCGATGCCGGTTTGATCCTGCCGGACCCGGTGCAGCGCCGGGCGGCGGAGCGTCTTCATGAATTATGGGGGCGGTTGCGTGGCTATGATCCGCAACCCAAGGCGCCGCCGAACGGGTGGTTGAGCCGGTTGCTGAACAAAAAGCGGGTCGATGAGGTGCCGGAGGATTATCCTTCGGGGCTTTATCTGGTCGGTGATGTCGGGCGCGGCAAATCGATGCTGATGGACATGTTTTATGAGGCGGCGCAGGTGCCGCGCAAGCGGCGTGTGCATTTTCACGAATTCATGCAGGAGACCCATGCGCGGTTGCATCGCTTGCGCAGCGAGGCGGTCGATGGCGATGCGCTGACGCGCCTGGCCGATTTGATCGCGGCGGATTCGGCGCTGCTGTGTTTCGATGAATTCCAGGTGCATGACATCGGGGACGCGATGATTCTGGCGCGGCTGTTCGAAGCACTGTTCGCGCGCGCGGTGGTTGTGGTCGCGACGTCGAACACGCTGCCGGATGATTTGTACCGGAACAAGCCGGGTTATGAGAGTTTTCAGCCGTTCATCGCGTTGCTCAAGCGCCATCTCGATGTGCTCGTGCTCGATGGCGGGCAGGATTATCGGCGCGAGCGGGTGCGTGGCGCGCGGAACTGGTATGTGCCGGCGGACAGCAGGGCCGAGCGGGCGCTGGATGACGTGTTCGCGCGGTTGACCGATGGGGCGACGCCCAAGGCGGAGTCGTTGATGGTGTTTGGGCGGCGATTGCCGGTGCCTTACGCCTCGAACGGGGTGGCGCGGTTCGATTTCGCGGCGCTATGCGCGGAAGCGCTGGGGTCGGGCGATTATCTGGCGTTGGCGACGCATTATGACACGGTGTTGATCGATGCGATTCCGGCGTTGTCGGCGGATAATTTCGATCAGGCGCGGCGGTTCATCACGCTGGTGGACGCGCTTTATGAGCATCGGGTGAAGCTTTATGCCTCGGCGGCGGCGGAGCCGGCGGCGCTCTATACGGCGGGTGAGGGGGTCTCGATTTTCGAGCGGACGGTCTCCCGGCTCGAGGAGATGCGCAGCGAGGCGTATTTCGCGCTGTCGCATCTGCAATGACCGACGCCGGTTGCGCGCGGCGTGAGGTTGGTCTAGGCCGCATGCCGACGGGTCCAGGACATCAGCACGTATAGTAAAGCGCGAATGTTTAGTGATGACAGGCAATTGACCACCGTACAGGAATCCCATGAATATACATGAATATCAGGCCAAGGAATTGTTGAAATCCTATGGCGTTGCGGTGCTTGACGGGCATGTTGCCTGGAGCGGCGAGGAAGCGGCAGCGGCGGCGGCGAAGCTGCCGGGACCGGTTTATGTCGTGAAATCGCAAATCCATGCCGGCGGGCGCGGGGCGGGGCATTTCAAGGACGATCCTCAGGGTAAGGGCGGGGTCAGGCTGGCGCGATCGGCCGATGAGGTGGCGGCGGCGGCCGAAGCGATGCTGGGGCATACGCTGGTGACCAAGCAGACCGGCGCGGCCGGGCGGGTGGTGCGGCGGGTGTATGTCGAGGCCGGCTGCGATATCAGGCGCGAGCTGTATTTGTCGTTGCTGGTCGACCGTTCGGTGTCGGAGGTGGTGATCATGGCTTCGACCGAGGGGGGCATGGAGATCGAGGAGGTCGCGGCCCACCATCCGGAAAAAATCATGCGGGTTGCGATCGATCCGGCAAGCGGGATCTCGGCGTTTCATGCCCGGAAACTGGCGTTTGCGCTGGGGTTGGATGCGACGCAGCAGAAATCATTCGCGACATTCGTGGCCGCGATGTACCGGGCGTTCATCGCGCTCGATTGCGCGATCGTCGAGATCAATCCGCTCGTGGTGACGGGGGCGGGCGAGATTATCGCGCTCGATGCCAAGGTGAGTTTCGACGACAATGCGCTGTACCGGCATCCCGATGTCGAAAAATTGCGCGACGAGGCCGAGGAAGATCCCAAGGAGCTTGAGGCGGCCAAGCACAGTCTGAACTATGTCGCGCTCGATGGCTCGATCGGGTGCATGGTCAACGGCGCGGGCCTCGCGATGGCGACGATGGATATCATCAAGCTCTACGGCGCCGAGCCGGCCAATTTCCTCGATGTCGGCGGCGGGGCGACCAAGGAGCGCGTGACCGCGGCGTTCAAGATCATTCTGTCGGATCCGAACGTCGAGGGTATTCTGGTCAATATTTTCGGCGGCATCATGCGCTGCGACGTGATCGCGGAAGGGGTGGTGGCGGCGGCGCGGGAAGTCTCGCTCTCGGTGCCGCTGGTGGTGCGGCTGGAAGGCACCAATGTGCAATTGGGCAAGGATATTCTGAGTAAATCGGGGCTGCCGATCATCGCGGCGGATAATCTGGCGGATGCGGCACAGAAAATTGTTGCCGCCGTGAAGGAGGCCGCATAATGGCGATTCTGGTCAATGCCGAAACCAGGGTGATTACCCAGGGGTTCACCGGCGCGCAGGGCACGTTCCACTCCGAGCAGGCGATCGCCTATGGTACCAAGGTGATGGGCGGGGTCACGCCGGGCAAGGGGGGCACGCGGCATCTGGATCTGCCGGTGTTCGACACGGTGGCCGAGGCGAAAGCGGCGACAAATGCCGATGCCAGCGCGATCTATGTGCCGCCACCGTTTGCGGCGGATGCGATTCTCGAGGCGATCGACGCGGAAATCGGTCTGATCGTCTGCATCACCGAGGGGATTCCGGTGCTCGATATGGTGCGTGTCCATCGGGCTCTGACCGGATCGAAATCGCTTCTGGTCGGGCCGAATTGTCCGGGTGTGATCACGCCGGACGCCTGCAAGATCGGCATCATGCCGGGCCATATTCACCGGCGTGGCAAGATTGGCATCGTATCGCGGTCAGGGACGCTGACCTATGAGGCGGTGGCGCAGACCACGGCGGCGGGGCTGGGACAATCAACATGTGTGGGCATTGGCGGCGATCCGGTGAAGGGGCTGGATTTCATTGACGTTTTAGACATGTTTTTGGCCGATGATGAAACCGAGGCGGTGATCATGATCGGAGAAATCGGTGGCCAGAGTGAGATCGAAGCGGCGGAATTCCTGGCACGGCATCGTGTGAAGAAGCCGGTGGTCGGGTTCATCGCCGGGGTAACGGCACCGGCAGGGCGGCGGATGGGTCATGCCGGGGCGGTGATTTCGGGCGGGCGCGATACCGCGGGCGCCAAGATCGAGGCGATGAAACTGGCGGGAATTCACGTTGCCGATAGTCCCGCGTCGCTCGGTTCGACCATGGTCAAAGCATTGCGAGCCTGAGACGGGGAAGGTGGTGGGTCTTATGCGCGCGAAGCAATCCAGAAGAGAGCGTTTGCAGTGTAATTGGTGCGGCGGCCGCCCTATGTCTGGCGCGCTAACGATGCAATGTGCGCTCGCGATTTCGTGTGCCCCATCGATGAGCCGGTTTCGGCTGAAGGATTTCTGATATGGCTGGTGTGGATATTTTGGCGACGGCGATGAACGGCGGCAACGCGATGTTCATTGCTGATCTTTACGCCAAATGGGTGGTTTCTCCCGACAGCGTCGATCCCGATTTCGCGTCGCTGTTTGCCTCGCTCGGCGATGAGGCGAAGGCGGTGCTTGGGGATGCGGCCGGTGCGTCCTGGGCGCCGCGACCGAATCAGTTTTCGGCGCAGCCCGCCGCATTGGGCGCGCTCCCGCCGGTGGCGGCGCCGGTGCCGGTTTCACGCCAGGCGACGCTCGATTCGGTCAAGGCGCTGATGTTTATTCGCGCCTATCGGGTACGCGGGCATCTTGAAGCCGATCTTGATCCGCTCGGGTTGAAAAAATCCGGCCATCATCCCGAACTCGACCCCGCCAACTATGGCTTCACCGAGTCTGATATGGACCGGCCGATTTTCATCGATATGGTGCTGGGTCGTGAAACCGCGACGATGCGCGAGATCATCGCGATCCTGCGTGAGAGTTACTGCGGCAAGATCGCGATCGAGTTCATGCATATCCAGGATCCTGAGCAGAAATCCTGGTTGCAGCGGCGGATCGAAGGCGCGCCCTGGCGCCATGCGATGACGCGCGACGAAAAGCACAAGGTGCTCGAGCAACTGACCGAGGCCGAGGGGTTCGAAACCTTTTGTCAACGCCGTTATGTCGGGACCAAGCGGTTTGGTCTGGAAGGGGCGGAAAGCACGATTCCGGCGCTGCACAGGATTATCGAAACCGCCGCGCGCGATGGTGTGGCGGAAATCGTGATCGGGATGCCGCACCGCGGCCGGCTCAACACGCTGGTCAATATTGTCAAGAAGCCGTTCACCGCGTTGTTTTCCGAATTCGGCGGCGAGAGTTTCAAGCCGGATGCGGTGCAGGGCTCGGGCGATGTGAAATATCATCTGGGGACATCGACCGATGTTGTGATCGATGGCCGGCAGGTTCATCTGTCGTTGCAGCCTAACCCCTCGCATCTCGAGGCGGTTGATCCGGTTGTGGTGGGCAAGGTGCGGGCACGACAGGATATGTCGGGCGACAGCCGAAACCGCCGTTCAGTAATGGGCGTTCTCATGCACGGCGATGCCGCGTTCGCCGGACAGGGGCTGGTGTATGAAACCCTCGCGATGAGCCAGTTGATCGGTTATCGCACCGGGGGGACGATCCATATCGTCGTGAACAACCAGATCGGCTTCACCACGGTGCCGGCCCATGCCTATTCGGGGCTGTATTGCACGGACGTGGCGAAATCGGTGCAGTCGCCGATTTTGCACGTCAATGGCGATGACCCTGAGGCGGTGGTGTTCGTGGCGCAATTGGCGACCGAATTCCGTCAGAAATTCGCGGTCGATGTGGTGATCGACCTGGTGTGCTACCGTCGGCATGGCCATAACGAGACCGACGAACCGGCCTTCACCCAGCCGTTGATGTATCATGCGATCCGCGCGCTCAAGACCACGCGCACGCTTTATGCCGAACGTCTGGCGGCGGAGGGGGCCGTCTCGACCGCTGAATCCGATAAGATGCATCAGGATTTCGTGGCGACACTCGAGGAGGCGTACCGGGCGGCGAGTGGTTACAAGCCGAATAAGGCGGATTGGCTGGAAGGTTATTGGGCGGGGATGAATGCCTCGCGCGATGAAGAGGGCGAGACCGAGGAGCCGACCGCGATCTCACTGGAAAATCTGCGCAAGATCGGTAAAGCGCTCTCGACGGCGCCGGATAATTTCGATCTCAATCCGAAAATTGCCCGCCAGATGGACGCCAAGCGCGAAGCGATCGAGACCGGCGTCGGGATCGACTGGGCGACCGGCGAGGCGCTCGGTTTCGGATCGTTGCTGATGGAGGGGCATCGGGTGCGGCTGTCAGGCGAGGATTGCCAGCGCGGCACCTTCAGCCAGCGTCACGCGGTTCTGGTCGATCAGATCAATCAGAACGAATATGTGCCGCTGAACAATATCGGCGATGATCAGGCCCAGATCGAGATTTTCAACTCACTGCTCTCCGAGGCCGGGGTGCTGGGGTTCGAGTATGGCTATTCGCTCGCCGACCCGCACACGCTGGTGTTGTGGGAAGGCCAGTTCGGCGATTTCGTCAATGGCGCGCAAGTCATCATCGATCAGTTCATCGCGGCGGGCGAGAGCAAGTGGCTGCGCATGTCCGGGCTGACCCTGCTGTTGCCCCATGGTTATGAGGGACAGGGGCCGGAGCATTCATCGGCGCGGCCGGAGCGGTTCCTGCAGCTCTGCGCTGAAAACAACATGGCGGTGTGTAACATCACGACCCCGGCAAATTATTTCCATGCGCTGCGCCGGCAGATCAAGCGCAACTTCCGCAAGCCTCTCATCATCATGACGCCGAAATCGCTGCTGCGGCATAAGCTTGCGGTTTCAACACTCGACGAGATGAGCAATGGTTCGTCGTTCCGAACGGTGATCCCGGAAATCGACGCGCTGGGACCGGCCGAACAGGTCAAGCGCGTGGTTTTGTGCTCAGGCAAGGTCTATTACGATCTTCTCGCGGAACGGCGTGACCGGGGGATTTCCAATGTGGCGATCGTGCGGTTGGAGCAATTCTACCCATTTCCGAAGAAGGCGCTGAAATCAGCGATCGAGATCTACGGCAACGCCGAGGTGATCTGGTGTCAGGAGGAGCCCGAGAATATGGGGGGATGGCATTTTCTCGATCGGCGGATCGAGCAGGTGCTCGGCTGTCTGGGCAACGAGATGAAGGCGCGGCGGCCGGTTTATGTCGGTCGCAAGGCGGCGGCGAGTCCGGCGACCGGATTGGCCAAAACGCACGCTGCCGAACAGGCGACTTTGGTCAAGGCGGCACTCGGCGTTTGAGACGCCGATACGGGGGGCAACGACGATGACAATCGAAATCAAGGTACCGGCTCTGGGCGAGAGCGTGACGTCGGCGACGGTGGCGCGCTGGTTGCGCAAACCTGGCGCGTGGGTGGAGCGGGATGAGGCGGTCGTTGAACTCGAAACCGACAAGGTGACGGTGGAAGTCAATGCACCGGCGGCAGGGGTGATCGCCGCGATTGCGGCGGATGAAGGGGCCGAGGTCGAGGTTGGTGCGCTGCTCGGCACCATCGCGGCGGGCGATGCGCCGGTGAAACCCGCGGTTAACCCGGTTGCGGGCGTGCATCCGGCACCAGAGCCGTCGGGGCCGGTCGCGCGCGGGGATCATCCGCCACTGCCGGCGGCACAAAAGATGATGACCGAAACCGCGACGCAGGCGGCACAGATCGGTGCTGGTTCGGGTAAGGATGGGCGGATCACCAAAGGCGACGTGATCGCTTTTCTGGCAACGCCAGCGTCGGCACCCACCCCGGCCGCGACGCCGGCCGCGAAGGCGCCACGAAGTGACGATGCTCGCGAAGAGCGGGTGAAAATGACCCGTTTGCGCCGCACCATCGCGGCGCGGCTGAAGGAAGCGCAAAATAACGCAGCCATGCTGACCACGTTCAACGAGGTCGATATGAGTGCCGTCATGGCGCTGCGCGCTGAATACAAGGATGTGTTCGAGAAGAAGCACAAGGGTGTGCGGCTCGGCTTCATGAGTTTTTTCGTCAAGGCCTGCGTTGCGGCGCTGCGCGAGTATCCGACGGTTAATGCCGAGATCGATGGCGATGAGATCGTCTATAAGAATTTCGTGAACATGGGCATCGCGGTGAGCAGCCCGAACGGTTTGGTCGTGCCCGTGCTGCGCGATGCCGACCGGATGAGTTTTCCGGAAATCGAGGCGGCGATCAGCAATTTCGGCAAGCGTGCCCGCGATGGCGCGCTGAAGCTTGAAGACCTCACGGGTGGCTCGTTCTCGATCACCAACGGCGGCGTATTCGGCTCGCTGATGTCGACACCGATCCTGAATCCGCCGCAATCGGCGATCATGGGCATGCACAAGATCCAGGATCGGCCGATGGCGATCGCCGGCAAGGTCGAAATCCGGCCGATGATGTATCTTGCGGTGTCGTATGATCACCGGATCATTGATGGGCGCGAGGCTGTTTCGTTCCTTGTCCGCGTCAAGGAGAGTATCGAAGACCCACGCCGGCTTATGCTGGAGATCTAGAGCGTTATGCTTTCAGCTTAACGCTCTAGCTCTATATTTTTTCGAGCGATTTCATGCGATTATGTTGCCGCTGCCGCGTCAACTTAATCGCATATCGCTCTAGCAGACCCGCTGCCTCCTCACCGCAGGATGCAAGCGGAACGTATCTGACCTCGTGTGCCGTGCCTGGGTAACCGCTACTATTCAGGCACGGTCCGTCTTGCGACTGATTTTCTGGTTCTTTTTTCAGAGAAGAACCGCTTCCTTCTCAAAAGCGGAGTTCCCATGCCCAGCAATTTCGATCTCATCGTCATCGGCGCAGGTCCCGGCGGCTATGTCTGCGCCATTCGTGCCGCGCAACTCGGCATGACGGTCGCTTGTATCGAGAAACGCGCGACCCTGGGCGGCACATGCTTGAACGTTGGGTGCATTCCGTCCAAGGCGTTGCTGCAATCATCCGAAAATTACCATGCGCTGCTGCATGGTTTTGCGCAGCATGGCGTGATGGCCAAGGAGGTTGGGTTCGATCTGCCGAAAATGATGGGTCATAAGGACGAGGTGGTCGGCGCCAATACGAAGGGCGTCGAATTTCTGTTCAAAAAGAACAAGATCACTTGGCTGAAGGGGGCGGCGACGTTCAAGGCGGCGGACACCGTCTCGGTGGCGGGGCAGAATTACACCGCGCGTCATATCGTGATCGCAACCGGCAGCGAGAGTGTGCCGCTCCCCGGCGTCGAGATCGATGAAACCACCATCGTCACATCGACCGGCGCGATCGCTCTTGCCAGCGTGCCGAAGCATCTTGTGGTGATTGGCGGCGGCTATATCGGTCTCGAACTCGGCAGTGTCTGGCGGCGTCTGGGTTCCGAGGTGACGGTGGTGGAATTTCTTGATCGGCTGGTGCCGACGATGGATGGCGAGATCGCCGCCGCATTCCAGAAGACGCTTGCCAAAATCGGTATCAAATTCAAACTCGGTACCAAGGTGACCGGCGCGGCGCGCATCGATGCCGGAATTGCCTTGACGCTGGAACCGGCCAAGGGTGGCACGGCAGAACGGCTGGATGCCGATGTCGTGCTGGTTGCGATCGGCCGTCGCGCACATACCGAGGGCTTGGGGCTTGATGCCGTCGGGGTTGCCACCGATGAGCGTGGCCGTGTGGTGACCGATGGGCATTTTGCGACCAATGTTGCCGGGATTTATGCGATCGGAGACGTAATTGCCGGGCCGATGCTGGCGCACAAGGCTGAGGAGGAGGGAATCGCCCTGGCGGAGTTGCTGGCGGGCCAGGCTGGGCATGTCAACTACGGCGCGATTCCCGGGGTCGTCTATACGTGGCCGGAAGTCGCCGCGGTGGGCAAGACGGAGGAGGAGTTGAAGGCTGAGGGCGTCGCCTACAAAATCGGGAAATTTCCGTTCATGGCCAACGGCCGTGCGCGCGCGATGGGCGATACCGAGGGGTTCGTCAAAATCCTGTCAGACCGGACGACCGATAGGCTGCTTGGCGCCCATATTATCGGGCCGGATGCCGGAACCCTCATTGCCGAATTGGTGATGGCGATCGAATTCGGCGCCTCGGCCGAAGATGTCGCGCGCACCAGCCACGCGCACCCGACCCTGAACGAAGCGGTGAAAGAGGCCGCCCTTGCGGTCGATGGCAGGGCGATTCACATCTGATATCGTTAGAGCGATATGCGATTAAGTTGACGCGACAGCGGCAACATAATCGCATGAAATCGCTCGAAAAAATATAGATCTAGAGCGTTACGCTGAAAGCATCACGCTCTAGCGTCCGGCGAATCAGGCCGGCCCGTCTGAATGGCGGAGCAAAGTTTGCAATACGGCGGCTTGATCGGGCCATTGCGGCAGGATGCGTGCGTGAGTCCAGGCGATTTCCCCCATTTCGGCGCGAAGAGCCGGGCTGAAGATCAGGCGCCGCATGGCTTTGCCAAGTTGCGCGACGTCATCGACCGGGGCGACGACGCCGGCGCCGGATGGCACGAGGCTGCCGGCGGCGCCGCCGGCGGTGATCGCGACCGGCAGGCCACGCGCCAAGGCTTCGGCGATCGCCATGCCGAATCCTTCGAATCGCGTGGCAAGAGCGAACATGTCGGCGCGTGCCCAGAGCGTCTCAAGGGCTAAGCCTGCGACAGCTTCGTAGCGTTCGACATGGCTTTGCAGCCCGAGTTGGGCGATCAGCTCATCGAGCGTGGCGGCGTAGGCCGGGTCGCGCGATTCGCCGGCGAGGATCAAATGCCAGTCGAGATCGGTGAGGGTTGCCAACGCCTTGATCAGGATATCGTGACCCTTGCGATAGGTCAGAGTGCCAAGGCTCAGAATGGTGCAAGGGCCACCGCAGGGCGCGGTTGGATCGATCACGAGGCGTGGTTGATGGTCGGTGCCGGGGGTCAGCACATTCAATCGGTGACGGGGAACGCCGAATTCGGCACTCAGTCGCTCGGCGATCGGTTCGCTGGCCGCGATGACCCTAACGAACCCCGGCAGGACCATTGTCTCCAAGGTTTTGAGTGCGCGCCGGCGTGGTTCCGGTGTGCCGGGTTCCAGCGCGGTCGGATGGTGGATCAGAGCGACGGCACCGCGCGCCTGCAACGCCGCGATGGCGGGTGCTGCCGCTTCGAAAGCGGCCCCCTCGATAATGATCGATGAGGCGTCATTGAACCGATCGGCGAATTCCGGAGTGACTGTGCCAGTGAGTGCCACGACCTCCGCCGTGCCACCCAGATCACGCCAAGCGGCAAGCAGGCGACGGTGGTAGAACGAGGCACCGGAGACGCTTTCGAACGGGGCGGTCGTGATCAGGATGAGGCGCATGACCGGTGGCTTGCCACAGGGAGCCGGTAGTGACCAGAGATTGATGCGGTTTGGCTATTATGCGCGCAGTGTCAGCGCTATTGGCAACGGTGGCCGGTGCGCATTGTCGGTGCCGTATTGCGCAGGATAACAGGAATCGTCGTCTTCCGGTTCAAGGGCGCGGACGATCGTCGCGATGACACGCTGCTGGGTATCGATCGATCGCTGCAACAGGACGCGATTTTGACTGACCGCGTCGTCAAGACGACGCTGGATGGTGGGCAGCCCGGCGCGCGTGCGGGTGGCGGGGTCGCTGGCCGTGGCGACGAGGGATTCCATCCTCGTGATCGCCGCGCGTTTCGCATCCGCGAGTTTGCCGCTGGTGCTGAAATCAGCGTTGAGCAACGCCGCGTTTTCCTGTTCGAGCACGATTGTAAGGGTTTTGACCGCTTCGAGCAGGGCTGATGCGTCATGCGACGGGTTGTTCATTTTGTGGCTCCACTTGGGACGGTGAGATGCGGGGACGATCCGGCGGCGGGTTTTGCCGTTTCGGCATCCAGTGCGCTTTCGATCATGGGCGTGAGACCGAGGCCCCCGCGGGCTTCCATCGATTTGGCGATGGCATCGATCAGGAAGGGCTGGAACTGACGGGCGGCGGACCCGCCGCCGAACGGTGCGTCGGCCTTGCCCATTGTGGCGAAGATCGGTTTGAGAAGCTGGGAGATCGCCATGGCTTCGAATTTCTGGGCAGCGGCGGCGCGGGCGTTGGGTGACGCCAGGATGGTCTGTGGCGGCTGGGAAATGCTCGGCACGGTCGATGATGATCCAAACGGAGCGATCATTGCACGATCAACTGTGCTTGCAATGCCCCGGCCGCCTTGATCGCCTGGAGAATGCTGATCATATCATGCGGGGCGACGCCGAGCGAGTTCAGCCCGGTGACGAGTTGTTGCAGACTGACGCCGCCTCTCACGATGGCCATTTTTTTACCTTTGCCCTTGTTGACTGAAATGGTTGTTTGCGCGGTCGAGACCGTGGTGCCGTTCGAGAGCGGTCCCGGCTGACTGACGACTGGTGTGTTGGTGACCTGAACCGTCAGGTTACCCTGAGCAATGGCAACGGTGCTGATCCGCACATTGGCACCCATCACGATGGTTCCGGTCGCTTCGTCGACCACGACCGTGGCAGGCGAGGACGGTTCGACCCGCAATTCCTCGATATTGGCGAGGTCCTGCACGACGTTGCGCCCTTTCAGATCGAGGGTGATGGTGCGTGGATCGTCCATCGTGGCGATGCCGGGGCCGAGATCGTCGTTGATCGCGGTGGCAATCCGTTGTGCGGTGGTGAAATCGGGGTTGCGCAATTCGAGTTTTGGCGTGGTTTCGGAGGCGAGGTTGAAATTGACCGATCGCTCGACGATCGCACCGTTGGTGATGCGGCCCACTGTGGGCACACCCTGGGTGAAGGTTGAGTTGGCGCCACTGGCCTTGATCGCACCGGTGACGAGCGATCCCTGCGCCACGGCGTAAACCTGACCGTCGGCGCCGAGGAGGGGGGTGACCAGAAGGGTGCCGCCGGTGAGATCCTTGGCATCGCCCAAGGCCGAGACTGTTACGTCGATCTGTTCGCCGCTGTGGGAAAACGCCGGTAGATTGGCGGTGACCATGACGGCGGCGATGTCCTTGGTTTGTAGGCTGGCGGCCTGATCCTCGGTATTGACACCCAGACGTTCGAGCATGCCGATCAGGGATTGGCGCGTAAACAGGGCATTGTTGAGCGAGTCGCCGGTGCCATTGAGGCCGACGACCAGGCCATAGCCGATCAGTTGATTATCGCGAATGCCCTGGATGTCCGTGATGTCCTTGATTCGGACCTCCGCCGAAGCCGGTTGGGGCAGGGCACCGAGAAGGATAACCGCGGCCAGGGCGAGGCTGAACAGCCTGGGGATCAGGCCTGACCACGAACGCTGCAATGAAAGTTTTGTGCTCACGAAACCGGTTATCGCAGTAAAAAGTTAATACTTTACAGCTATTGGTGATTTTATCGGCGGGAGCGGACAGCATGTCCGTGATCAATCCCGGCATGGCGGGGCGGTTGCGCACAGAACCGAGCTATTGATGCGAGGAGTGGATATGACGCGTATTTCAGGTCTGGGGCAGGGTTTGCCGGTGCGATCCAGCGGGACGGCGGTCAAGGCAGGATCGGGCGGCTTCGTGATTCGATCGGCCGCAACGGTGTCAGCGCCATCGGTCGCCGCCGTGACGCCGGCGGGGTTGATTGCATTGCAGGAAGACGATTCGCCCTATGTCCGCGATCGTGCCGCGCGGCGCGGCGGGGAGGTGGTGCTCGGTGCGCTCGGTCGGCTGCAGGCGGCATCGCTCGATGACGACAGCGGCGATGCTCTCGCGGTTTTGAACGCGGCGGTCGGACAGATGACCGAACCGGCGGACCCGATTCTGCGCGGCATCATTGGAGCGATCAGATTGCGCGCGCGGGTCGAGCTGGCGCGGCGCGAGCGAATGTGACGGCGCGGTGAAATGGCGTCACACGGCACTTGGCGTTGATCGGGGGGGAAGCTATAAGCCGGCCTGCGCGCGGCCGCAGGCGATCCCCGGTGGTCCGACCCGTTGGAGACACTGACAATCATGCTGATCACACTCGCTCCCGATTACGTACCGAGTGACGATGAAGACTTCATGAATCCCATGCAGGTCGAGTATTTCCGCCAGCGTTTGCTGCGGTGGCGAAACGATCTGCTGATGGAAGCCAACGGCACGCTGGTGAGCCTGTCGCAGGGCGGGATACTGGAGCCGGACATCACCGATCGCGCCAGTGTTGAGACCGACCGTGCGCTGGAACTGCGTACGCGAGACCGGGCGCGTAAATTGATTGGTAAAATCGATCAAGCCTTGGCGCGGATCGAGGCCGGTACCTATGGTTTCTGTGAAGAGACCGGTGAGCCGATCGGGTTGAAACGTCTGATGGCCAGGCCGATCGCGACGCTGTCGATCGAGGCGCAGGAGCGCCATGAACGCCAGGAGCGAATCCAGCGCGACGATTGATATTCACCCTCGCACGGTTCCAATCGGCCCGGCCGTGCCGGGGAGGCAGGGTTTTAGGGTTTCGCCCTACATCCCGCCCGGGTAGTTGGGGCCGCCGCCACCTTCGGGCGTGACCCAGTTGATATTCTGGGTCGGGTCCTTGATATCGCATGTTTTGCAATGGACGCAGTTTTGCGCATTGATCTGTAATTTTGGCGCGCCTTGTTCGGCGCCGATGATCTCGTAAACGCCGGCCGGGCAGTATCGGGTTTCCGGGCTGCGATAAATATCCCAGTTCACGGTGATGGCCACCGCCGGATCGTGCAGGGTCAGGTGAACGGGCTGGTTCTCAACATGATTTGTGTTCGAAACGAATACAGAGCTGAGCCGGTCGAAGGTGAGGGTGCCATCCGGTTTGGGGTAGGCGATCGCCGTCGCTTGGGCGGCGGGTTTCAGCGTCGTGTTATCCGCGCGGTTATGCAGGGTCCAGGGTGATTTGCCGCGTGCGAGATAGGTTTCGAAGGCCGCGTTCATCAGCCCGCCCCACATGCCGAATTTCGCGAAGCCGGGGCGGATGTTGCGGACCGATTGCAGCTCCGGCCACAGCCAGCTGGCCCGGATTTTGGCCGGGAAGCTTTCGAGCGTAGCAGGGCGTTGACCCGCCAAAGCCTCAGCGATGGCCTCAGCCGCCAGCATGCCGGATTTCATCGCGGTGTGGGTGCCTTTGATTTTCGGCACGTTGAGAAACCCGGCCTCGCAGCCAACCAGAACGCCTCCGGGGAATGCCAGTTTCGGGATCGACTGAAAGCCGCCCTCGTTCAATGCGCGCGCGCCGTAGGCAATGCGTTTGGCGCCCTCAAAGAACGGGCGGATCGTTCTGTGGGTTTTGAACCGCTGCATTTCCTCGAAAGGCGAGAAGAACGGATTTTGGTAGTCGAGGCCGATGACGAAACCGTAGGCCATCAGATTGCCGCCCAGATGGTAGAGAAACGATCCGCCATAGGTTCGCGCATCGAGTGGCCAGCCGATGCTGTGCATCACCAGACCGGGGTGATGATGGGCGGCGGGAACCTCCCATAGCTCCTTGATTCCAATGCCATAGGATTGCGGGTCGATCCCCGCGCGCAGGTCGTATTGCTGCATCAGCTGCTTTCCGAGACTGCCACGGCAGCCTTCGGCGAAGATCGTGTAGGTCGCGCGCAAGGCCATGCCGCGCTGGAACTGGTCGGTGGGCGCGCCGTCCTTGCCGATTCCCATGTCACCGGTTGCGATACCGACCACCCGATCCGCCTCGATCAGCACTTCGGCGGCGGCGAAACCGGGATAGATTTCCACCCCCAGCTGCTCGGCCGTGGCACCGAGAAACCGCACGATGTTGCCGAGACTGACTACGTAATTGCCGTGGTTGTTCATCTGTGGCGGGGTTGGCAGCGCGAAGCTCGCGGTTTTGGTCAGAAACAGAAACCGGTCATCGCCGGCGGGGACCGAGCCGTCGATCGCGGCGATGTCGGCGTCTGGCAGCAATTCGGTCATCGCGCGCGGTTCGAGCACGCAGCCGGACAGAATATGCGCGCCGACCTCGCTACCTTTTTCGACGACGCAAACGCTGATGTCCGGATTGAGTTGCTTCAGCCGGATCGCGGCGGACAGTCCCGCCGGGCCGGCGCCGACCACAACGACATCGAACTCCATCGCCTCTCGCGCGACATCGGGCCCTGACATGCGATTCCCTCCGGTTACGGTTCTGATCCCCTGGGTTTGACGTATAGGGAAATGTCCGGCGTTGCGCAAAGCGCGCGCCCTTGCGCTTTGCGGCGCGCTGCGGGCAGATACCGCATGCAATCCGAAGGCGACCCCTCTCGCGCGGCGTTGATCTCGTTTCTGTCCCTTCAGCGCGACTGGGGGGCGGACGAGGCATTGTTCGACGATGCGCAGGATCGCACCAAACCGGCGATCGTGCCCTCAGCACGTGCGGCGGTGAAATCGACCAGGGCGACAATTCTGCCGCTGCCGCCGGTATCGCCGGTTCTCGAAGCCACGACGCTGGCCGCGTTGCGCGCCGCGCTCGAGCGGTTCGACCATTGTGCGCTGAAACGCACGGCGACCCAGCTGGTCTTTGCCGATGGCAGCGAAACCGCGCGGATCATGCTGGTCGGTGAGGCTCCAGGCGCGGAGGAGGACCGGGCCGGGTTGCCGTTCGTTGGACCTGCCGGGCAGTTGCTCGACCGCATGCTGGCGAGCATTGGACTTGATCGCAGCGCGGTCCGCATCGTCAACGTCGTGCCGTGGCGGCCACCGGGAAACCGGGCGCCATCGGATACCGAGATCGCTCAATGCCTGCCCTTTCTGCACCGTCATATCGCGCTCGTCCGGCCGCAACGTCTCCTGTTGCTTGGTGCGATTGCGGTGCGAGCACTGGTCGGCGGCAAGGAGGGCATCACGCGGGTACGCGGTACCTGGAAAACCATTGAAATCCCGGGGCTTGATACGCCGGTGCGCGCGTTGCCGACCTATCATCCGGCGTATTTGTTGCGTCAGCCGGCGGCGAAGCGAGCGGCTTGGTCGGATTTGCTGACATTGCGGCAAGACTGTGTCGAAGTCGGCATTATGCACGATGCTGCCATGCGGAATACGCAGCCTATCACGAAAAGTTGATATCAGCTTCGCAACGTAACCCCCTCAAATCGGGATATTTGTTTAAATAAATAGAACTTGTCTTTTTTTAAGGGGTTGCCGACCGGGCGGCAAGCCGTGTAGCGCCTTAGCTCATGCGAGGAGCCGTTAAACAGCTCTCCCGCCTAAGTGTCGCCAGGGCGTGTATCGTCACCGCGGCACTGCTCGCCATCGTCGCCCCCGCATGGGCGGCACCGGTCGGGCAAAGGGGGTCTTCAACCACTGGACAGGACGGGTCGTCACGACCTGAAAACGTCGCTTACGCCATCCCACGCTCGGCACCGCTCAACGGTGCCGAGACCATGCTGGCGCAACCGCTGACACCGAGTGACGCCGCGATCTACCAGCGGGTATTCGAAGACCAGCATGCGGGGCGGATGGCGGCGGCGGACCGGCTTCTGGGACGGGTGGAAAATCCGTTGCTGAAGGGGCAGGTGCTCGCCCAGCGTTATCTTGGTCCCTATCATCATTCGACCCCTGCCGAGCTTGAGGCGTGGCTCGCCGATTACAATGGCCAACCGCAAACGAGGCGAATTCGCACCTTGCTCGAGCAACGCCTGCCGCGCGGCGCGGTGGCTCCGGTGGCTGCCGTGTCCTACCTGCCCGAGCCGATCATGACGGCGTCTGGTGCGGCCCCCGCGGCACCTCGCGGGGTAATCGTGCCGCGCTATCTCTCCAATCGGGTCGAAAATCTGACCCGCGCTGGTCATCCCGACCGGGCGATCGACCTGATCGGGCGCGACGATCGAATCTCGACCGCCGCCGGCGCCGCGCTACGCGGTGACGTGGCGCGACATTTGTTCATCGATGCCCGATACAAACAGGCGTTCGCCGTCGCCAGTCAGGCCGCGCATGAGGGGGACGAAAGGGTCTGGCGCCCCGATTTCATCGCGGGTCTGGCGGCCTGGCAGCTCCATGATATCGCCGAGTCGTTGCCGTTTTTCGTCGCTGCCGCCAACGCAACCCATACCAGCGCCGGCCAGCGCGCCGCCGGTGCGTTCTGGGCGGCGCGGGCATCGTTGCGGCTGCACCACCCGGAGGCCTATCTGCACTGGCTCGACCAGGCGGCCGCCGCGCCGGATAGTTTCTATGGCTTGCTCGCCGGTCGCTTGCTCGGCCACGGGCTGAGCGGCACCGGCCTCGCGGCGAGCCTGTCGGAGGCCGATATCGAATCGGTTGCGGCGCATAAGGATGGTGCCCTGGCGTTCGCCCTGATCCAGGTCGGCCGGATGGCCGATGCGGCGCGGGCGCTGCGCGCGTTATGGCCCGATATCCAGCACCACCCCGATTTTGGCCGTGCGGTGATGCGGGTAGCGGCGCGGGCCGGGCTGGTCGATGTTGCCGTCGCCCTCGACCAGACCCTGCCGGGTAACGCGATCGCGGGGGCCAGACTGCCCTTGCCGGCGTTGCACCCCGCGGGAGGCTTCAATGTCGATCCGTCATTGGTCTATGCGCTGGCGCGCACCGAATCGGGTTTCAATGCCAATGCGGTATCGCCGGTCGGTGCTCGCGGATTGATGCAGCTGATGCCCCAGACCGCCTCCGCCATGGCGCGGCGCGGCGGTATCGCCGGTAATTTCGGCGATCCGTCGGTCAATCTGGCGTTGGGCCAGAATTATCTGCGTTATCTGGGTCATCAACCGGGGGTCGAGCGCAACCTGCTCGACATTTTAGCAAGTTATAACGCGGGGCCGGTTGCGGCTGCGGCATGGGCGCATTCGATCCATGACGATGGTGACCCGCTGATCTTCCTGGAGTCGATCCCGGTTGCGCAGACGCGCCGGTTCGTGCGTCAGGTTCTGGCCGATAGCTGGCTCTACGCCGAGGAAATCGGCACGACACCGGCCAGTCTCGATGCCATGGCCGAGGGGCGGTTCCCGCGATTGTCGCCCTATGGCACCGCTCTGGCCGACCGCTGATACCCGAAGCGACTTTCGAACCCTCATCATAACGAATTCTTAACCGGACGCTGATAAACTGCGGCAATGGATCAGATTGTCGCCGATTGTTCGCCCGATATGACCGTCAGTGCGGCTGAACAGCATTATCAGGCGGGTCTTGCCGCCTATCGCGCCGGTCGCTTCAATGCGGCGCTGGACCATTTCTCGGCGGTGATCGCGATCCTGCCTGGATTTTACGGCGCTTTGGTCAATCGCGCGCTGACCTACTGGTCGCTCGGCGCCTTGCATGATGCGGAGCTTGACGCCGCCGCTGCATGCGAGGCCAAGGTCGAGTCCGCCGAGGTGTGGATGATTGCGGGCGCACTCAAGTTGGAGCGCGGCGACGGGACGGCGGCGGTCGATGCCTATCACTGCGCCGCGACCCTGCGGCCCGATCTCGCTGGCGCCCAGGCCGGCCTCGCCGCCGCCTATCTTGCGCTGGGACAGTATCATGACGCACAGGACGCCGCGGTGCTCGCCCTGGCAATGAACCCGACGTTGAATCATGCCAAATTCACCCTGGGTTCGGTCCGTTCCGCGCTGGGCGACCTGCCGGGCGCGATCGCTCTGTTTGACCAGATCCTGGCAGCCGAACCCGATCATGCGGGTGCCCTGCTCAATCGTGGCAATGCGCGGATCAATCTCGACCAGATTGAAGCCGGTGAGCGCGATCTCCGCGCCGCGGTCGCGTGCGACCCCGCGCTGAAGGAGGCGTGGACCAGCCTGGCCGTGACCCGGACGATCTGCGGTGATCTCGCAACGGCGATCGAAGCCGCTGATCGTGCGATCGAACTCGACCCCGATTATGCGGTCGCCCATTGGAACCGGGGTGTCTCTGCCCTGCTTGGCGGTGACTTTACCGCGGGTTTCGCCGCCTATGAATGGCGCAAACGCCATCCAATCTACGGTAGGCAGTTCGACCGACTGCCCGCACCGTCCTGGACGGGCGAAGACCTGGCGGGCAAGCATTTGTTGGTGCGCGCGGAACAGGGGTTGGGCGATACCATCATGTTTGCGCGATTTTTGCCGATGCTGGCGCAACAGGCGGCACGACTCACGCTTGCCTGCCATCCGACCCTGTTTCCCCTGTTCACCGACATGGGCATCGGGTTGTGCGGGTTGGACGATGCGGCGCCCGCCCATGTCGATCTCGCGATCGACCAGATGAGCTTGCCGCATGTGCTCGGGCTGACCGCTGAAACCATTCCCGGCGCTGGCGGTTATCTCATGCCACCACGCCGCGTCCCCCGGCCGGCCGTGCCGCGCAAACCCGGCCAGCGGTTGATCGGCCTGACCTGGGCAGGCAATCCAGGCCATAACAACGACCGGCGACGCTCCTTGCCACCTTGTATTCTGGCCCCGATACTGGCCTTGCCCGATACTGGTTTCGTCGCCCTCCAACTCGGCGCGCGACGGGACGAGTATGATATTCCGAGCCTCGCGCCGATCATTGGCGATTTTGGAACCAGCGCGGATTGCCTGGCCGAGTTGGACGCTCTCGTGACCGTCGACACCTCAATCGCGCATCTCGCGGGTGCGATGGGTGTGGAATGTCATATCCTGCTCTCCGCCTCCTGCGACTGGCGCTGGCTGCTCGGCCGCACCACCACACCTTGGTATAACAGCGTCACCCTGCACCGGCAGTCGCGCCTCGGTGACTGGTCCGCCCCCATCGCCTCGGTCATCGCCGCGTTGCAGGGCGCCGCGCTGCCTTCACCTCGTTCCGCAGTGGTCATGCCACCGGTGTAATCGGACATCAGTCCGAAATCGAACCGGCGCCCATTGCGGCAACTTAATCGCATGAAATCGCTCGAAAAAAACATAGTGCTGGAGCGTTACGCTGAAAGCATAATACTCTAGCCGATCGAGGAGGGGGGGGCGTCGAACAATCGGTTCACCAACTGATCGGTATAGCGGCGCCGTATCCGTTGGACCTTTTGCAGGTGATGCAGAACCACTTCGGTTTTCGAGATTGTCTTGGCGGCGGTATCGATGCCGTCCAGCCAATCGGCAGGTACCGACGCGCCATGCACCCTGGGCGCCAACGCTCGCCCGGTTGCGATCGCGCATTGGGTTTCGAACGAGAAGACTTGTTCGAGCGTAATCGACGATTCCGGCCGCGACATGGTTTCCGCGGTCAGTCCCTGATTCGCCAGACCGTTTTCATCGCAGAGACGACGATTACCGGTAGCGAACACCGCGACAAAGCGGTTTTGCGTCGGCCCACCCGTCGTCGGTCGTTCCACCTGTTGTGCGACGTGGAGAATACGCGCCTTTTCGATCGGGGTGGGTCGCATCCCGCGGCGATTTCGGTAGAACCAGTAAACCGCGCTACTGAGGCTCTCGCGCCGGTTGACCACTTCCTGGCCGATCGGTGACTGCAGCGCATCGCCCAATCCGAGCAGATCGCCGAAATCGGCGACGATGCCGGCAGATCCGAGCGTTTGATAATTGCGCAACAGGATTTGTTGCCCGGGATTGTCGCGTGTCAGATTGTCGACGACCCGATCATAATGAAAATGATTGATCGATTCTTCCTGACAATACGTGCCGGTTTGCAGGATCATGGCGGTATGCCGGGCATACTCCAAACCTTCGCCATGTTTGAGCATTTCAAAAAACAGGGATTCACAATAGGCGATCTGGTTGCGCAGATACAGGATGAAAACGACCTCGCGACCGGTATCGCGCGCGAGATTGCGCAGCGGGTTCAGTGCATCAGGCTGCCCGAGCAGACTTTCGAAGAACTCGCTGGAGAGAATGACATCACCGCTAAAACCGTCGATTTCCTGGGCGAGATCAGCGATGTTGCCCCGTCCATGGTCGAAGCGCCGGCTGCGCAGCAATTGCCAGGCGATGTTATGATGGCCGGCGCCTGCGGGGTCGATCGTCGATCTGGCGGCGTTCGCGGTGGTTCCAGCATAGGGCACCAGAACACCCATCGCGCGCAGGCGAGCAGCACTGAACAGAAGCGCCGCCTGCAACGACGTGCTGCCGGTTTTATGGAAGCCGCAATGGATATAGAATTTCGAACCGTCCGATCGCGCCATCCGCCATCACCCTGACTCCAACCGGGTTATAGACTACGATGCTATCACAGGTTGTGAAAGAGTTTATTGCGATGCAGGGTAAAATTCATAGGCATCCATCCGCAAAATCGCATGTTCGGTCGAGTGGTGCACGCGCCGCGCCATAACCCCGGCATCGCCAGTGTCGGCCGCGCCGATCGCGGTGAACAGCGGTAGCAGATGTTCCTCGGTCGGGTGTTCGTCACACGCATGGGGGGCGCGGGCACGGTAGTCGGCGAGGGCGGACCAATCGCTCGCCATGATCGATTCATCCATCCAGGCGCTGAAGGCGGTGACGTCCGGACTTTCCGGTGCATCGACCGCCTGGCCGCGGAACCGGCGCAAATCGTGAGTGAAACTACCAGACCCCAGGATGAGCACCCCTTCATTGCGCAAAGGAGCCAGCGCGCGACCGACCGCCAGCGCATATGACGCGCCGCGATGCGACTGCACCGAAAGCTGGAGCACTGGAATATCCGCCGCCGGGTAGGCCAGCAGCAAAGGCACCCAGGCACCGTGATCAAGGCCGCGTGTGGTATCGATCCCGGTTGGGAATCCGGCCGACGTCAGGAGATCAGCGACGCGTCGCGCAAGGGGGGGATCGCCGGGAGCGGGGTATTGCAACGCGAACAAAGCGCGTGGAAATCCGCCAAAATCATGGATCGTTTCATTGCGTGAAACCGCATTGACCATCGGGGTGACAGTCTCCCAATGCGCGGACACCACAAGAATCGCACGAGGTCGTTCCAGGGTAGAGCCCAGTTCAACCAGGAAATCCCGCGCCGGGGTCCGGGTGATCGCGAGCATTGGCGACCCGTGGCTGATAAACAGGCTGGGCAGAGCGGTCATGATCAAATTCCTTCGATATCGATATAATCATGTTGGGACGCCACCGCCATGACCACGTCATGCACCCGCAAGGCCGCTGCCCACTAGTTTTGCAGGGTCGACGATGCGGTCGAACGTGGCGCCATCGATGCCACCATAGGTGATGGCCGCTTCGCGCAGGCTTATGGCTTCCGCCGCCGCTCGATGCGCCACCTCGGCGGCCCGATCGTAACCGATCGCCGGGGTGAGCGCCGTCACGAGCATCAGCGACTGCCCGATCTGTTCGGCGATCCGGGCGCGGTTCAGCGTGGTGCCTGCCACTGAGAACTGGTTGAGGGTGCCGCAGGCATCGGCCAGATTGCGGCATGAGCGGAGAATGTTGTTGATGATGATCGGCCGCATCGCATTCAGTTCGAAATTACCCTGGCTACCGGCAAATGCCACGGCATTATCATCGCCGATCACCTGAATGCAGACCATCACCATCGCTTCGCATTGGGTTGGGTTGACCTTGCCCGGCATGATCGAGGAGCCTGGCTCGTTCTCGGGCAATACCAATTCACCGATGCCGCAGCGTGGACCGGAAGCAAGCCAGCGCATATCGTTGGCGATCTTCATCAGGGCCATCGCCAAACCCCGGATTGCGGCCATCGTCGCGACCAGTGCGTCGAGCGACCCTTGGGCCGCGAATTTATTGGGTGCGGTCACAAAGGGCTTGCCGGTAAGGGCTGCGATGCGGGCGGCGATCGCGACGCTGAAGCCAGGCCATGCGGTAAGTCCGGTGCCGACCGCGGTACCTCCGGCGGCGAGTTCATACAATCCGGAACGGGAGGCTTCGATCCGCGCCAGCGCATCGCGCAATTGATGCGCATAGCCCGACCATTCCTGACCGACCGTCAATGGCACGGCATCCTGCAGATGCGTCCGTCCGGTTTTGGGGATATTCATCCACGCGGCCGATTTCGCCTCGATTGCTGTGGTCAATGCCATCGCCTGCGGCAGAAGCTGGGCATCCAGCGCGTCGAGCGCGGCGATATGCATCGCGGTCGGAAACGTATCGTTCGAGGATTGAGCGAGGTTGAGGTCATCGTTCGGATGCACCGGCGCCTTGGTGCCGATCGCGCCGCCGAGCAGTTGACTCGCCCGATTCGCCAGCACCTCATTGATATTCATGTTGGATTGCGTGCCCGATCCGGTCTGATAGACGAAGAGGGGAAAATGTGTGTCGAACGATCCGCCGATGGCCTCATCCGCGGCTTGGGCGATTGCGGCCGCCTTCCATGCGGGCAGATGCCCTGCCGCCGCGTTCACCTCCGCCGCAGCCTTCTTGACCACAGCATAGGCGCGATACACCGCGATCGGCATGCGGTCCGATCCGATCGAAAAATGCTTGAGGCTGCGTTGCGTCTGCGCGCCCCAATACCGATCCGCCGGAACCTCGATATCTCCCATCGAATCGCTTTCAGTTCGGAAGCCTGTGGCATTGATCCCGATCGGGACGTCGCGCAGGGTAGGGGGCATCACATTCTCCTCGGTCAAAATCCTACTTGGCCAGGCGTCAGCCGCCCTTAAACCCCGCGCGTCGTCACCCATATCGGTGAGGGGAACAGGAGAGAGGCATGGTCAGAGCCATCTGGAATGAATCAGTGATTGCAGAGTCAGATGATACCCTCCTCCTCGAGGGAAACCATTATTTTCCACTCGAGGATGTTCGTTCGGAGGCCCTGCGTCCCAGCACCACGACATCGCGCTGTCCCTGGAAGGGGACGGCAAATTATTATTCGATCGAAATCGACGGCAAGATCAATCGCGATGCGGCATGGTACTATGAAGATCCCTTGCCGGCCGCCGCCAAGATCAAGGGCCGCGTCGCCTTCTGGAAAGGTGTGAAGGTGCAGTGATCGTTGCGCATGACCTCACCATTCGGGGACGTGACCCGCAATATGTTGAACATAATTTGAAGCTGCGGCGGGCCTGAGCCGGCTTTTTTCGGGTTCGTGCGCCTTAGAGCGTTATGCTTTCAGCCTAACGCTCTGTCTCTATGTTTTTTCGAGCGATTTCATGCGATTATTTTGCCGCTACCGCGTCAACCTAATCGCATATCGCTCTAGGCTGGAATTATTCGCCGTCGCGGTCGTCGTTAACCGGCCCGCCGAAGCGGCGAACGTGCGCGATCGGGCGAAGGTGCGCCGCCGCCGACCAGTTTGAATCGCGTGATCAGGGCTGACAGCTGGTCGGCATCTTGCGAGAGACCGTGGGCCGCGGCGGTCGATTGTTCAACCATGGCGGCATTCTGCTGGGTGACCTGGTCCATCTGATTAACCGCCGTGTTGATTTCCGCCAGACCGGTTGATTGTTCCTGGGCGGAGGAGGCGATATCCGATACGACTCGATTGATTTCAGCGACCTGCTCAACGATCCGGTTGAGCGCCTTGCCGGCATCCGCGACCAGTTCCACCCCGGTTGTCACCTGGCCACCGGACAGGCGAATCAGAGCGGTGATCTCCTTCGCGGCATCGGCCGAGCGCTGGGCAAGAGCGCGTACCTCGGAGGCAACCACGGCAAATCCCCGCCCGGCATCGCCCGCGCGTGCCGCTTCGACGCCGGCATTGAGGGCGAGCAGATTGGTCTGGAAGGCGATCTCATCGATCACGCCGGTAATCTTGCCGATCTCGCTGGAGGATTGGGCGATGCCGCCCATCGCTTCGACCGCGCGGGCAACGACATCGCCCGATCGTTCGGCATCCGTGCGAGCGGCCTGCACCACGTCGCGCGCATGGTTGGCTCCTTCAGCGGTCTTGCGCACCGTTGCGGTCACCTGATCGAGCGCAGCCGCGGTCTGTTCAAGACTGGCCGCCTGATGCTCGGTGCGGCGTGACAGATCGTCCGAGGCGCTGGCGATCTCGCTGGCGCCGGAGCGGATGGCGTCGGTATTGACGGCCACGTTGCTCACGGTCGTGTGCAACTGGCTGATCGCCGCGTTGAAATCGTGCCGCAATGTCTCGTAATCGGCGGCGAACGGATGCTCGATCCGTTGAATCAGGTCGCCCGCGGCGAGTTTACTGAGACCGGCGGCGAGTTCATCGACCACTTGGGCCAAATGGGCCGTGGTTTCCGCTTTTGCCGCTTCCGCGCGGACACGCTCCGCCTCGGCGGCGCCCCGTGCCGCGGCGGCCTCGCCTTCCAGTCTGCGAGACTCGATCCCGGCCGTCTTGAACGCATCGATTGCGGTTGCGAGAACCCCGATCTCATCGTGGCGCGTGGTTCCCTCGACGCGAATACTGAAGTCACCCTCGACGAGGTGGCGTGTCTGTGCCGCGAGGCCACGCAAGGGACGGGCGATCGTGCGGGACAGCCAGAATGCCACGCCGAAAATCAAGAGCAGAATCGGGACGGCAAAACCCGCGAATGCCCAAAAAGCGCTGACAAAATCACGCTGTACGTCGTCGAGGTAAACGCCGGTGCCGATCACCCAGTGCCATGGGGCGAAATACTGCACCATCGCCACTTTCGGCTGCGGTGTCGCCGAACCCGGCTTCGGAAACCGATAGTAGGTTGGCTGGTGATCGCCCGCGATCGCGCGTTGGGCCATCACCCGGTTCGGGTAGGTTCCGTCAGCGTTGCGCAGATCCCATGTATCCTGTCCGACCAGTTTCGGGTCCGGTGGAAAGATCACCCGCACGGCCTTGCTGGTATTCACGAACACATAGCCGTCCTTGCCATAGCTCATGGTGCCGATGATCCGGGCCGCCTTGGCCTGCGCTTGTGCCTCGGTCAGTTGTCCACTCTGTTCCTGCCGGTAGATCGACGCCGCCACCGAGCGCGCCATTTGCGTGATCGTGTCGATTTTCGCGATCCGGTCCTCAATCATGGTTTGGTACAGCAGATGCAGCGCAAAAGCGCACAGGCAGAAAAAGCCGACCACGCTGATCGCCGCCGTCAGATAGAGTTTCGTGGCAACGTCGCGTTTCAATCTCACGTGAGGGCGTCCTTGCGAGTCGGTTGTGCTGCGCCTCTGTTTAGCGCGCAGATGTAAACAACCGGCTAAGACATCACGCGGCCTCGATATCCTCGAGGCTGAATTGCTGCGTCTCCTCGTCATATGAATACAGCTCCGCATACCGCCCCCAGGAGATCGCTGTCCGCAACGTCTCCTCGGCGCGTTCGGGCGACATATGATCCTCCAGCTCGTCGCGAAACCGCACCGCTGAGGCCCGGTGATTCCAGCGCTCGTCGATCACCGAGCGGATCTCCGCCACCAGCTTGACATGGGTGCGCGCCGCTTCGGCGAAAATCCGTTTGCGCTCTTCGGTATCGGCATGCACGAATCGCAGCCCCTGCTCGGTCAGCCGGATATCGCCCTCTTCCAACTCCGCGAACCGCAGCAGCTGCAATGTCTCGCCCAGCGGCAGCAGCTCATCGGCCTCATACTGCAACACCGCCGCCAGCGCCGGCAGATCCGCCCGCCCGTGATACGGCTCCGCCGCCAGCGTCTCCATCAGGCCCGACATCAGATTGGTCCCGATCGGATGCAGCGGTGTGGCAAATCCGGTCGCCGGCGCCGCCGCCGCCGCCTTCAAATCCGCCGGCGTCTTCCGCCGCGTCATCACCGCGTAAATATCATCGACCATCTGCCGGAACGCCGGGTCCAACCGGTTACGCGGATGCTTGAACGGCACCGCCATCTCATGCGCCACCCGCCCCGGATCGGATGAAAACACCAGGATCCGGTCGCACATCAGCACCGCCTCCTCAATATTATGCGTCACCATCAGGATCGATTTCACCGGCAGCTTCCCCTCCGACCACAAATCGATCAGATCGGTCCGCAACGTCTCCGCGGTCAGCACGTCCAGCGCCGAAAACGGCTCATCCATCAACAGCAGGTCGGGATGCGTCACCAGCGCCCGCGCCAGCCCCACCCGCTGGCGCATCCCACCCGACAATTCCTTGGGATAGGCCCCGTCATACCCGCCGAGCCCGATCAGATCGATCGCCTCCTCCGAGCGCTGCTCGCGCTCGCGCCGCGCCACCCCCTGCGCCTCCAGCCCCAGTTCGACGTTCTCCTGCACGCTCAGCCACGGAAACAGCGCGAAGCTCTGAAATACCATCGCCACGCCCCGCACCGGCCCCACCACCGGGCGCCCCTGCCACGTCACCTCGCCCTTGGTCGGCCGCAGCAGCCCCGCGATGATCCGCAGCAGCGTCGATTTCCCCGAGCCCGACCGCCCGAGCAACCCGACGATCTCGCCCTCACGCAAACTCACATTCACATCGTCGAGCACGATCACATCGCTGTTCGCGTCTTTCGGATAGGCCTGCTGGCAATGCTTCACCTCGACCAGCATCGCCGTCGTTACCTGCTGATCCATGAAAACCTCCTATCCAAGGTTGGTGCGCCGGCTGGCATATGCATAGAGCGGGCGCCAGATCAGCCGGTTGAACGTCAGAACGAAGGCCGACATCACCGCGACCCCGAGCACGATCTTGCTGGTATTTCCCGACGTCGTCGCGAGCGCGATATACGCACCCAGCCCCTTGGCCACCAGCGTCGTCTTGCCCCATGAGGCCACTTCCGCCACGATCGAGGCATTCCACGCCGCCCCCGTCGCGGTCAGCGCGCCGGTCACGAAATATGGCAGAATCCCCGGAATGATCAGCCGCTTCCACCACAGCCAGCCGCGCAGCCCGAAACTCGCCGCCACTTCCTTCAAATCACCCGGCAGCGCCGAAGCCCCCGCCACCACGTTGAACAGAATATACCACTGCGTCCCCAACACCATCAGCGGCGTCAGCCAGATATTCGGCAGCAGCTTGAATGCAACGATCCCCGCCACCACCACCGGAAACAGCAAATTCGCCGGAAACGCCGCCAGAAACTGCGCCACCGGCTGCACCATCTTGGTCGCTTTCGGCCGCAGCCCGACCCACACCCCCACCGGCACCCAGATCACGCAGGAAATCACCAGCGCCGCGATCACCCGCGCCAGGGTACAGAATGCATCGATCACGCAGGTCCACAGATCATGCCATTGCAGATGCGCCGCACAGAACGACACCACCTGCCACAGCGCATACAAGGCCGCCGCCACCACGATCGCATAAAACACCGCATCGCCCAGCTTCGATGAGGCGTTGCGCGACGTCACGGTGTTGAATTTCCGCTCGGCCCGCCCCAGCCGCAACCGCCCGACCGCCGCGAACCGCTCGCTCACCCAGGCGGCCGCATCCGCCACCAGATAGGTTCGCCGGAGCACTTTGAGCATCCACGGCTCGGAATCCGCCACCGTCTGCACCGTCTCGAACCGGAATTTGGCGGACCACGCGACCAGCGGCCGGAACAGCAATTGATCGTAGAGCAAGATCACCACCAGCATCGCCAGCACGGCATAGAAAATCGCCAGCAGATCACTCTTGCCTAGCGCCACCGCCACATACGAGCCGATCCCCGGCAGGGTGAACGTCGTATTCCCCACCGTGATCGCCTCGGAGGCGACCACGAAGAACCATCCGCCCGACATTGACAGCATGGTGTTCCACACCAGCCCCGGCATCGCGAACGGCACATCCAGCCGCCAGAACCGCTGCCACGGCGACAGGCCGAAACTCCGGCACGCCTCATCGAGGTCGGTCGGCTCCGTCGTCAGCGACTGATAGAAGCTGAACGCCATGTTCCATGCCTGGCTGGTGAAAATCGCGAACACCGCCGCCAGCTCCGCCCCCAGCTCCTGCCCCGGAAACAGATGCAGGAAAAACAGCACGGTAAACGAGAGAAATCCCAGAATGGGCACCGATTGCAGAATATCCAGAATCGGAATGATCACGATCGCCGCCCGCCGGCTTTTCGCCGCCCAGGTCGCCACGGTGAAGGTAAAGATCAGCGAGGCGAGCAGAGCCGCGAACATCCGCAGAGTCGTCCGCAGCGCATACCCCGGCAGATACGCCGGATCGAGATGGATCGCCGTCGCCTGCGCGCGGCTCAACGGCGCCAGGGTTCCCTGCGCCACATCGACCACGCCGATCAGAGCCGCCAGGACGAGCAGGATTGCCGCGACATCCCAGAGATTAGGCAGGCGACGACCATGGATGAGGGCGGGTGGGGCGACTGTCGTCATGAGCCTATCTGGGAAAAAAATTGACGATGAACCGGCGCCAGACCGCTCAGCCCGACGCTCTCGCCATACCGGCTCCGACCTTCCGTGTCATCCACAGATTGATTGCGTTTCGATGACGGTTGCCGCCAGTCGGCCCGGTTCTCACCGTTGCATGATCAGCCGATCGGATCAGCCGCTCGCTCACGTCAGGGCCTGGGCGCGGACCAGGCGCGCGAACGCGCCGCCTTCGGCAAGCAGATCCTCATGCGTGCCGCATTCCACTACGCCGCCATCGGCCATCACGACGATCTGATCGGCGTCGCGCACGGTGGCGAGGCGGTGGGCGACGATGATGGTGGTGCGGCCCTGCCGCAGGCGGGCCAGCGCCGCCTGCACGGCGGCTTCACTTTCGGCGTCGAGCGCGCTGGTGGCTTCATCGAGCAACAGGATACGCGGGTCCCGCAGCAGGGCGCGCGCCAGGGCCACCCGTTGGCGCTGCCCGCCCGACAGGCGCTGCCCATTGACGCCGACTCGCGTGGCGAAGCCTTCCGGCAGATCCGCGATGAACCGCGCCGCCGCCGCCGCCGCCGCCGCCTCGATCTCATCCATCGTGGCGCCCGGCCGGCCCATGCCGATATTGGCGGCAACCGTGTCGTCGAACAGCAGCGAATCCTGGCCGACATAGGCGATCGCCGCGCGCAGACTGGCCAGAGCGACCTGATCGATCGATACGCCATCAATCAGGATCGTGCCGCGATCAAGTTCATAGAGCCGCGGGATCAAGGCCAGCGCGGTCGATTTGCCGGCGCCGGAGGTTCCCACCAGCGCAAGCGTGCGGCCGGGTTCGGCGATGAACGACAGATCCCGCAACCCGGGCCGGCCATCCGGATAGGCGAAACCGACATGGCGGAACTCGAGCCTTCCAGGCCCGGGCGGCAACGGGCCGGCGCCGGGCAGTTCGGGGACCGCATCGGGCTCATCGATCACCCGATAGACCCGATCGAGCCCGGCCATACCCTCCTGCACCGCCGCGTTCATCGTGCCCAGCGCGCGCAGCGGCCGCGAGGCGATCAGCAGGGCGGCGATGAAGCCGGTGAAATTGCCGATCCCCGAAGCGCCGGCGGCATGGCGCCAGCCGGCGAAGCCGATCACCAGCGCGATCGCGAGGCCACCGAGCACTTCAAGCATCGGGTCAAGCGCGGCCCGGCCCCGGATCATCCGCATCAGGGCGCGATACAGATGCTCGAACGCACGATCGGCCCGCGCGCGCTCCTGCGCTTCCAGCCCGTAGGCGCGCACGGTGCGCGCCTGGGCGAAGCTCTCGTTCAGCAGTGCCGCGGTTTCACCCATCTGCTCCTGCATCCCGCCCGAAGCGCGGCGGATGCGCCGGCCGATCCGCTGGATCGGCAGTCCGGCCAGCGGGTAAAGCACCGCCGCGATCAGGCTGAGCGACCAGTCGATCCAGATCATGGTGGCGATCAGCCCGACCAGCGTGAACGCATCCGCCACGCCGTTGACCGAACGGTTCATCGCCTCGCGGATCACGGTGGCATCGGTGGTGAAGCGCGCCGCCAGCGCCGCCGGCGGCTCACGCTCCACCCTGGCCAGCTCCGCGTTGGTCAGGTGGGCGAACATCGATTCCTGAAGGCGCCTGATGGTGCCGAGCACCACCTGCTGGGTCAGCAATGTCTGTGCGTATTGCGCCAGCGCCTTGATGATGGTCACGGTGAACACGATCACCGGCACCTGGTACAATATGCGCGGGTCGCGCTTGGCGAACATGGTGAACGCCCGATCGATCAGCGCCGGATACAGCGCCGTGGTGCCGGACATGATCAGAGTGGCCACGATAATGAGCGCGACCCGGCCGCGATAATGGCTGACGTGGTCGCGCCATAACCGGCGCGCCAGCGCGATGCTTCCCTGAGGTTCGATCATCGCGACACCTACTGGCGCGGCGCCGATGGGGCGTCAATCGCCGGTGTGGCATCGCCGGAATGGGGCGCGTCGGCATGATGCCCGCTGACATCCTCGCCCGCCTCGGTGCCCAGGCGCGCGCTGATCGGCACCGAGATCAGCCCGATCGCGCTGACGATGATGAACGCCCAGGAATAATCCGCATCCGTGGGGATCGCATGGCCGGTGATCGCGGTGGCGAGCTCCAGCGATCCCGCCGCGATCGAGATGCCCAGCGTGATCGTGATCTGCTGGAAGGTGGCATAGAAGCTGGTCGCGGCACTCATCCGGTTGCGCGGCACGTCGGCATAGGCGAGAGTGTTGAACGCGGTGAATTGCAGCGAGCGGAACACCCCGCCGACCAGCAACACGGCATCGAGCGCCACGACCGGCCAGGACGGCCGGAACGCGGCGCAGGCGGCGGTGAACAGCACCGAGAGCAGCCCGAAGCCGATCATCGACAGGCGAAACCCGAATCGTCGCAGCGTCGGTTGCGCCAGCGGCTTCATCGCCAGCGCCCCGATCGCCGCGGCGAAGGTGATCGTGCCGCTTTTCGCCGCCGATTCGCCGAAGCCGAGTTGCAGCATCAAGGGCAGCAGAAACGGCATCGCCCCCGCCAGCACGCGAAAAAAACTGCCCGCGATGGTGGAATTGGCGAAAGTGTCGATCTTCATCAGCGACAGGTCGAGCACCGGATGCTCATGGCGCCTGGCGTGGCGCCAGTACGCGAGCGCGGATGACCCGCCGATCGCGAAACAACCCAGGCTCCAGGGCAGCGGAATGATGCCGCGCCCGATGGTTTCGACGCCCGCCATGATCAGCGCCATCGCAAGCCCGCTCAGGACCAGACCGACGATGTCGAGCCGCCCGGCCTGCCCGGTATCCTTCACGTCGCGGATGAACAGGCTGACCGCGATGATCCCGATCACGCCGATCGGCACGTTGATATCGAACGTCCAGCGCCATGACACATAGGTGACGATGAACCCGCCCAGCGGCGGGCCGATGATCGGGCCGATCAGCGCGGGCATGGTCAGCCACGAGGTCGCCGCCAGCATGTCGCGCCGGCGCACCGATTTCATCAGCAGCAACCGCCCGACCGGCACCATCATCGAGCCGCCGATGCCTTGCAGGATGCGCGCCGTGATCAGCTCGGCCAGGCTGTGCGACAGGCCGCATAAAATCGAGCCGAGGGTGAACACCAGAATGGCGAGGCGAAACACCGTGCGGCTGCCGAACCGATCGGCCACCCAGCCCGAGGCCGGAATGAACACCGCCAGCGCGAGCAGATAGGAGGTGAGGGCGAGGCTCATATGCAGCGGATCGGCGTGAAAACTCCGCGCCATCGCGGGCAGCGCGGTCGCGACGATCGTGCTGTCCAGATTCTGCATGAACAGCGCGCTCGCCACGATCACCGCGGTCAGGCGCATCTGCCGCGTGGTCAGGGCGGCACGTTCGTCAAGATCATCGATCATGCGGGATCGGTCCGGCGCGGGTTCAGGGCGTCGCGGCGGCGGGCCACACGATTTTCGGCACCAGCGCCGCCTTCTTGCCGTCGGCGGTGAGCACACCGCCGGCCAGCGCGAAATCGATGGTCAGGCGCTGCGTCCCGCCCGGTGTTTTCGACATATAGGGCGCGGTCTCGGTGGTCAGCGTGCTGATCAGATCGATGGTGGCGGGATAGGCATTGGCGATGTCGCCGAGGAACGCGCCGATCCCGTCGGCGACCAGTACCGCCTTGCCCTCCGGCTGATCGGTTTTGTCGAAACCGAAATGGCCATGATCATGCGCGTTGAGCGGACCGAGGCCGAGGGCGATCGTAAAGCGACCATGCCCGCCGGCCTGCGCCCAGGTGTGGATCATCGGCCCGAGTTTCCGCCACGCTTGCAGCCCCGCCGCCTGATTGCCGGCCAGCCCATCGGGATGCGGCACCAGCATCGACTGCGCGACCGAGGGCAACGGTGGCCCCGACAGATCGGCATCGAGGCGCAGCGAGGCGAGTTTACCCTGGAACGGCAGATGGCCGAGGCTGACGAAAATCGGCGACAGCGCAAGCCCGCTCAGCGCCTCATGCATGGTGAGCGCGGTGGCGGACGGGCCGGCCTCAGGATTGCGGGTAAAGCCGGCGCTGAACCGATCGACGCTGATCAGCGTGAAATTGGTATCGGCGCTGTCGATCCGCAGGCCGGTGACGCGCAATATCCCCGAACGCAGCGGATCGCGCGCGTGATGGAGCAGCGCGTTGGGGTCGAACGCATAATGATCCTGAATGCTGGCGAACTGGATGGTGAAGCTCGGCCCCTGCGGCATCGCCACGTGCCAGGCGAGCGGCAGATCGACATCGAGGGTGAACGGCGTGACCGGGCGAACCGTGAGCGTGACGCCGGGCAGCGTGATCGTCGGTGTCGGCAATCCCTGATCAGGCGGGGTGAGTGCCAGGTCGGTGACCGCAACGGTCGCGGCCAGCGGCGAACTGCCGCGGGTGATGGCCCCGTGGCTGACGGTCCAGCCGGAGCGGCGCAGCGCCTGCTCCTGCGCGCGAAATGCCACGGCCATCCGCCCCTGCACATACCACCAGGCGCCGAGATAGGCGACCGCCAGCACGATCAGCAACAGAACCAGAAACCGCACGATACCGCGCATGAAGCATCCTTTCGGGACAGGCCGCTCCCCCGACCATAGCCATCAGCGCGGCGGTTGGCCAATCGGCG
>NZ_JBMFGY010000018.1:0-19778 GCF_049977125.1 Acidiphilium sp.
GTTTGGATAAATGTGCCCAGTGGATGAACGGAATAAATGAGTTGATCTCCGCGCCAAACTCGCCTCGGAACGGCAAAATTTCAGGTAAATTGTGCGAAAACATCATTTGAACATTCTTACGCTAAAAAAATGCGCCTACACAGACATTTCAGTTTGCCGTTGCTACTTAAAAAGTATCCACTGACCGTCTTCAACAACAATACCATTCTCTAAAAAATGAGCCTCGGGACGATGATATAAAAGCTTTGCTACGTTTTCGTAATTTACGTTAATTTGTGAAGCAAACTTGGTTACATCGCCCCGCACGGCGTCCCATGACCAGTCATCTCCAAAAATAACGCCGCCGTCACGCACAGTATTCCAACAATTTAGTAACTCAAGAAATGTTTCGCCCGGCTCATGTGCACTGTCGAGATAAATAACATCAGGTCTTTTACTGAGTCTTTTTTCAGATATAAGTCTATTTATTAGTTTAAGTCCAATAATTGATGTACAAACTAATGGTATTAATTGACCTGCCATTTGTAGTTTATTGATATTAGCACGAAATCGGTCGTAGATCGTCGGACGACCATCTAGCAGATTCAAATATCGCCATTTATGCGATTCGGCCAACTCTCTTTCCCATGCCCACATATTCACATCTCCGGTAAACGGATCGATGCAAACAAATGAACAATTCATCTTTAATCGATTAAAGTTTTGGATGACTTTAATAATTGAACCACCTGTCATGGTTCCTAACTCCAACCAGAATTCCGGCTTAATTATGGTAGCGATAGCTTCAATGACTCCATCTTTTATATTAGTATCCGGATATCTAAAATCAGTCATTTCTGCTGATGCGTAATCGAATGGATCTTGTCCCGACCAGATCTGATCAAGCAATTCTTCCCGAATCGACATTTATAATCTTTCATCATATAATATTTTATGGAATGTTTATATTGTTATAACAAACCTAGAAAAAATTAATAAACGGCATACCGCACAAATGTAGCCATAAGCGTTCAATAATATACCCATAAGTTGGAAGACTATTAGCTGCTTGAATTGCAAGAGCTAATGTATGTTTTGGTATTTTTTCAAGATTTTTATTTTTTACAGCAAATTGGGCACCGTACGAAAAGCAACCAATGTTACTGCGTTGCGCAACTTCTGCCAATTCAGGCCACTCACAGCGAAATAAAAAATCAGAAGCAATGTTTATCCCCTCTGAAAGTTTATGATGATATAAGTAGCTACTATATACTTTATAAATTCCAAGATCATAAAATTTTATCGGCCCCCATGTTGTCAAAGAGAAAATTTCAGGACGAATACGACCGTGTTCATTTAAAAATATTGTTTCGTTTTCTAATATTTTTTGCGGCGGCACATTTTCAGAATCCAGCCAGCATAAAGAGAGTGGCTGTATGTCCTCCCAACTTTCCATAGCGCCTAAAATCTGATGAAGATCAGGACTATGATCAAATGGATTACCTTGAAGAAAAATGGAATATCTGTCGTCAAAATCTTCTTTTTTTAATATATGTCTGAGAAAAGTGTCAGATTCTCTACCATTGTTTTCAAGTTTAATCACCTTCTGTGTCCGGTTTTTTACAATTTCGCTTAAATCTGAGTCTCCCTTGTTATAAATAATGACATCAAAAAAATCAGGTATTTCTGCAATCCAGTCCATATTTTCGTTGTATCGAGCGATTATAATTTCGTGACTCATTGTAATCTCCAGTTTTTACAAATCAAAGTTCTTAAAAATTCACAACCATGGGACGGCATTCTGAAAAATGCAGCCGTGGATGCGATGATCCATATAATTGGCGCCGTATTTCGCGGTGATCGCCTTCAGCTCGGCGCGGGCCTGGGCGAGGTTGGTATTGATGCCGCAGGGGCGGGTGTGGGTGACGGCGCAGGCATCGATCACCGCGATGCGGTGTTTCGGGTAGCCGAGCAGGCGGGGGAAAATCCAGTCATGGCCCCATCCATATGTCGTCGCTTCCAGGAAGACCGGCAGGCAGAGCATCGCCGCCGCCGCGCTGAACACCGGGACCATGCCTTCGACGAAATTCGTGTAGCGGAGGCGATATTCGGGACATTCGAACAGCATGCGGTGCACCGAGAACGATTGATGGGTCAGCGCCGGCTGCGCCAATTGCAGGTCGAATTCGCGGCAGATGGAGAACAGGCGGTCGACCGTGGTCCAGTCGGTCATGATGTCGTCGTCAGGCAGCCAGATGTGATCGTAACTTCCGACCAGGTCGCGGTGACGATCGAGCCAGCGGCCAATCGGCTGGAATTTGGGTCCGGTGTCGCAACTCAGGAAATCCTGTCCCCAATCGGGCGGATCTTCGGTGCCATACCAGGACAGCGCGAAATCCCATTCCCTTGTCGCCGCCGTGGCCCATTGCGGGAATAGCGCCTTTGACCCAGCGCGCATGATCACGAGATTGCGCCGCCGGGGAGCAGCGGGCGATGCGGGGAGGGTCGCGCCGATGCGGAGCAGCATGACCGGTCGCGCCTCGTCCCACAGCGGCGAGGTGGCCATGCCGTGCAGGGAGGTCACCTCGTCCTCGCCCTCGGGGGGGGCGAAGCGGGCGGTGACGTGACGATCGGCGTTGAGGAACTCAAGAACATCGTTTTCAATCCGCCAAGCCGTTTCGTTCTTGTGGAAATGCCCGAGAATGCGTCCGCCAGGGCCAAACCCGATGGTCTCCGCGATCGGTGTGCCGTCCGCCATGCCGAATACCCAGAGGCTCCCGAGGAGTGCTGGTTCGAGGATGGGGGCGTTCTGAGGCATATTGTCTCCTGCGACGATTGGCGCTGTCCGGGCATACCGCAGAGTGTTTAATGATGGGTTAACAGGGCGCGCGCAGGGGTATGATTTTGGAAAGCGGGCGCGATCCGTTTATAAGGGTCTTATGAAACGCACCCATCGCCCCGCCACCACCCTCGTTCATGCCGGTCAGGTTCGCTCCAATTTCGCGGAGAACGCCGAGGCTTTGTTTTTGACCTCGGGCTTTGTCTATGACGATGCCGAGCAGGCGGCGGCGACGTTTCGGGGGGAGGTTTCGCATTATCAGTATTCCCGGTTCGGCAACCCGACCGTTGCGATGCTCGAGGCGCGGCTGGCCGCGATCGAGGGGGCGGAGGCGTGCCGGGCGACGGCGAGTGGGATGGCGGCGGTGCATGCGGCGATTCTGTGCCATGTGAAGGCGGGGGATCGGGTCGTGGCGTCGCGCGCGCTGTTCGGCTCGTGCCACTGGATCGTCTCGACATTGCTGCCGCGCTACGGGATCGAGACCGTGTTCGTCGATGGCGGGGATATCGCCGCGTGGGGTGAGGCGCTGGCGGTGAAGACCGCGCTGGTGCTGCTGGAGACGCCGTCGAACCCGATGCTCGATATCATCGATCTGCGGGCGGTGTGCGACCTTGCGCATCGGGTCGGGGCGATTGTTGTGGTCGATAACGTGTTCGCCACCCCGCTGCTGCAACGGCCGCTGGAATTCGGGGCGGATGTGGTGGTGTATTCCGCGACCAAGCACATGGATGGCCAGGGGCGCGTGATGGGCGGGGCGGTGCTGGGCAGCAAAGAGTGGATCGAGAATGTGTTGCAGCCGTTTACCCGCAATACCGGGCCGGCGCTGGCGCCGTTCAATGCCTGGGTGATCCTGAAGGGGCTGGAGACGATGGCGCTGCGGGTGGCGCAATCCTGCCGGTCGGCCGCGGCGATCGCGGATCATCTGGCGGGGCAGGCGCCGGTGGAGCGGGTGTTGTATCCGTTCCGGGCGGATCATCCGCAATCGGCGCTGGCGCGGGCACAGATGAGCGATGGCGGGACGCTGGTGAGTTTTACGTTGAAGGGCGGCCAGGCGGCGGCGTTCAAATTCATGAATGCGCTCGAATTGATTGTGATTTCGAATAATCTGGGCGATTCGAAGTCGATGATGACGCATCCGGCGACGACGACACATTCGAAAGTGCCGGCCGAGGATCGGGCGGCGCTGGGGATTACCGCGGGGACGATCCGGTTCTCGGTGGGGCTGGAGGATGTGGCGGATCTGATCGAGGATGTGGATGGGGCGCTGGCGGCGCTGGGTGAGGCCGCGATCGGTTCGGGCAGCGTGACGCGGCAGGTTCGCGGCGCGGCGTGATTGAACGGGCTTGGGTGGCGGAGTAGCCTAGGGGCCGACATTCGAGTCGTGGACCCCGTAGGATCATCACCATGGATATGCCCGTACCGCCGCATCCCGCCACAATCGCTGAACGGCTCGCGCCGATCTCGGTCCAGATCTGGGATGCGAAATATCGGTTGAAGCAGCCGTCGGGCGCGCCGGTCGATCTGACGATTGAAGCCACCTGGCGCCGCGTGGCCCGCGCGCTGGCCGCGATCGAGCCCGAGCCGGCGCGGTGGGAGGCGGAATTCTATGAGGCGTTGCAGGATTTCCGGTTTCTGCCGGCCGGGCGCATTTTGTCCGGCGCGGGCAGCGATCGGCGCGTTACGCTGTTCAACTGCTTCGTGATGGGCGACATCGAGGACGATCTCGGCGCGATTTTCACCCATTTGCGCGAGGCCGCGCTGACCATGCAGCAGGGCGGCGGCATCGGGTATGATTTTTCCTCGCTGCGGCCGAAGGGGGCGGCGGTCAAGGGCGTCGGCGCCGAGGCGTCCGGCCCGCTGTCGTTCATGGATGTGTGGGATTCGATGTGCCGCACCATCATGTCCGCCGGGACGCGCCGCGGGGCGATGATGGCGACGTTGCGCTGCGATCATCCCGATATCGAGGCCTTCATCGCGGCGAAGCGTGATCCGGCCCGTCTGCGCAATTTCAATCTTTCGGTTCTGGTGACCGATGCGTTCATGGCCGCGGTCGAGGCCGATGCCGATTGGGATCTGGTGTTCGGCGGCACCACCTACCGCACGCTGCGCGCGCGTGCGCTGTGGGATGGTTTGACCAGGGCGACCTATGATTACGCCGAACCCGGGGTGATCTTCATCGACCGGATCAATGCGCGCAATAATCTGGCGTATTGCGAAACCATCCATGCCACCAATCCGTGTGGCGAGCAGCCGCTGCCGCCCTATGGCGCCTGCCTGCTCGGCTCGATCAACCTCGCGCGGCTGGTGCGCGACCCGTTCACGCCGGCGGCGCGGATCGATCAGCAGGAGCTGGCCACCCTGGTCGGCACCGCGGTTCGGATGATGGACAACACGATCGATGCGTCGGGTTTTCCGCTCGAGCAGCAGCGGCTGGAGGCCGAGGCGAAGCGGCGCATCGGGCTTGGCGTGACCGGTCTTGCCGATGCGCTGATGATGACCGGCCTGCGGTATGGCACGGTCGAGGCGGCCAGCCAGGCGGCGGGCTGGGTTGGGCAGATCGAACGCGCCGCGTATCTGGCCTCGACGCGGCTGGCGGCGGAAAAAGGCGCGTTCCCGTTGTTCGATCGCGCGGCCTATCTGGATGGCGAGACGGTGCGCGGCCTCGATGACGATATTCGGGCGGCGATTGCCAGCCACGGGATTCGTAACGCGCTGCTGACCTCGATTGCGCCGACCGGCACGATTTCGCTGCTGGCGGACAATGTGTCGAGCGGGATCGAGCCGGTGTTCGCGCTGGCCTATACGCGCAAGGTGTTGCAGCCGGATGGATCGCGCGTTGAACAGGAAGTTTCCGATTACGCCCTGCGGCGCTACCGTGAGATCTTCGGTGGCGATGCGCCGCTGCCGGCCCATTTTGTCACCGCCCAGGAGCTGACGCCGGGCGAGCATGTGCGGATGCAGGCTGCCGTGCAGCGCCATATCGACAGTGCGATTTCCAAAACCGTCAATGTGCCGGAGACGATCGGGTTCGAGGCGTTTCAGGACGTTTATCGCGACGCCTATCGCAGCGGGTGCAAGGGCTGCACGACGTACCGGCCGAACGCGATCACCGGCTCGGTGCTCGAGGTCAAGCCGGCTGAGACTTCGGCGCCGGCGGCTGACCCGGTGCCGCATTTGGGGCCGCATTTTGGTGAATTACTGTCCCGGACCGAGAAGCTGACCGGGGTGACGTATAAAATCCGCTGGCCCGGCAGCGAGCATGCGCTTTATGTCACGCTCAATGATATCGAGTATGATGGCGTTCGGCGCCCGTTCGAGATTTTCATCAATTCGAAGAATCTCGAACATTATGCCTGGGTGGTTGCCTTGACGCGGATGATCAGCGCGGTGTTTCGCCGCGGTGGCGAGGTTGCGTTCGTTGCCGAAGAACTCAAGCAGGTATTCGATCCGTTGGGCGGGCATTGGTCGGATGGCCGCTATGTGCCCTCGCTGGTGGCGGCGATCGGCGATGTGATCGAGCGCCATATGGAGGAGATCGGGTTGCTGACCCGGCCGGAACTGGCGGTGGTGGAGGCTGCGCCGAGCGCAACCCTTGGTAAGATTTGTCCCAAATGCAGTCAACCGGGGGTGATCAAGGAGGAAGGTTGCCTCACCTGTCTGCATTGTGGATGGTCGAAATGCGGGTAGTCGGGCGCGATTATCTTGAAATTTAAGACGTAATTGTCATTCTTTAGACTTGCTTGTCGTGCTTTGACACGGTAGCGTGAAGTCTCATTATTAGAATAGTTTTTGGGGATTTTGCGCTTTTTTATGCACGGCGCGCCGGGTTTTGATGGTTGATTTTGGAGTGTGGTGGCTGATGGGGTGATGTTGTCGCTGGGATGACTTTGCCCGGATTGTTGCTTTTCACGAGATTTGAGAACGCAATTGACGGGATTATTGTTTGAATGAACACAATTGTCATTGAACCCGGCCGCAACGATACCGCCTATCCGAGTTGGGACAGTTTATTGCAGATATGCGGTTGTCCGCGGTGCGGTGCCGCGTTGGAACCACGGGCGGTGCTGTGGTTGTGCGCTGATCCGGCCTGTCATTACCATGTCGCCGGGTTTCCGGTGACTTTTGGACAACCGGTGCTGGTCGATTTCGAGACGAGTATTTTCGAGCGTGCCGCCTATGTCGATTGTAGCGGCTCGGTTCTGCCGCGCGACGATTCGGGGCAGGGTCTGCGCACCCGGCTGCGCCGCGCGGTTCTGGGGCATAATCGTGTGGCGGCCACAATGGGCGCCACGCTTCGCCGGCTTGCGCTCGAAATGACGGCGAAACCCCGGATACTGGTGATCGGCGGCGGGGCGATCGGATCGGGTCTTGATGAGATCTATGCCGATCCGAAGATCGAGATCGTCGGAACCGATGTGTATGCCTCGCCGAATACCCGCCTCGTCGCGGACGGCCATGCCCTGCCGTTCCGCCCCGGCGTATTCGACGCCGTGGTTATTCAGGCGGTGCTCGAACACGTGCTGGAGCCCCAGAAAGTCGTTGCTGAAATCCATCGGGTGCTGCGGCCTGAGGGTTTGGTTTATGCCGATACGCCGTTCATGCAGCAGGTGCATGAGGCGGCGTTCGATTTCACCCGTTTCACCCGCAGCGGGCACCGCTGGTTGTTTCGGTGCTTTACGGAAATCGAGTCGGGAACCGTCGGTGGCGCTGGAACGTCGTTGCTGTGGTCGATGCGGTACTATCTTCGCGCGTTCGGCGTGCGCAATCAGGTCGCCACCCTCGCTGTCGTTCCTTTTGTCTGGCTGCGCCTGCTGGAACGGTTCGCGCGGCCCGCGCCGAATGCCGATGCGGCGAGCGGCCATTATTTCCTGGGCCGGCGCGCCGACCGGCCGATCCTGCGCGAGAAGGACATGATCGCGTATTACCGGAATCAGGCTCTGACATCGAGCGCGCCGACTTGAGATGCGCGTATTTGATATCTTAATCGTAATAAATTATGATGTCGTGCTAGGATGGTGAACTCGATTGCCGGCACGGCTTGTCCTGTCATGGCGGAGGCGCCGTCGGACGCGCGGGCTGTGGCGTTATCGGCGTCGGTTGCGGCAATCGAGATGGCGTTGCAGCCGATCTGGCGGCGGGCGTTCGGCCGGAAGGGCGGGGATAGCAACGCGCATATCCTGCAGATGTCGGTCGGGATCGGTCGGATGACGCGGTTTCTTCGGGATGTTTCGAGCGAACTCGGCGTGCGGATTCCCCCAACCGCGCTGATGCGGCTGGGAACGATCGCGGCACTCGCCGAGGCGATCGCGCGGGATGAATGGCCGGCGTTTTCGTCGCGGCTGTTGCTGCGCGATGGGGATCGCGATGCCGCGCTCTATATCGTTTCCGGGGGTTCCGGGTTGATTCTGGAACTCTGCGACCTTGTGTCGCTGATCGCGTTTCCGGGCCAGATCTGGGCTTTGCAGCTTCCCGGACTCGATGGCGAGGCCGATCCTTTGACATCGATCGCGGGGATGGCGGGGCATCACGTCGAGCAACTCATCGCGCATCATCCCGGTGGTCCGGTTCATCTGATCGGTTACTCGTTGGGCGGGATCATCTGTTTCGAAATGGCCCGGCAGCTGAGGGCGAGTGGTCGCGAGATCGGCTTCATCGGGATGATCGACAGTGTGTGCTATGAAAAATACTGGCCGCGATCGGAATGGTTGCGGGTCTCGTATCGTCGTTTCCTGCGCCGGATCGCGGAGATCCGCGAGCTGCCGCCACGCGCCGCGATGGCACGGATGACCACGCGGATTCTATCCGTGCCGCCGCACCTCGGACGCCGTTTCAAGCGGGGTTCGGACGCCGGGTCGTTCAGGCGATCGGTTTTTTATGTCGGCGGGCTCGAGCCTAATCTGCAGCGGGTGCGCGATGGCTCGATCGTTGCCTTTGAGGCCTACCGGCCGTTGCGGCTCGCATGCCGGATCACGCTGTTCAAATCCCGGCAAGGGTTTCAACACGGTTGCAATCCTGAACGGATCTGGCAGAGTCTGGCCGATCATGTCGATGTCGTCACGACGCCCGGCACCCATATCTCGATGCTGCGGATGCCCTGTGTCGAGGATCTGGCGCGCCAGATCTCGTCACGGCTGAACTAGAGCGATATGCGATAAAGTTGACGCGGCAGCGGCAACATAATCGCATGAAATCGCTCGAAAAAACATAGAGACAGAGCGTTAGGCTGAAAGCATAACGCTCTAGATCGATCAAGTCTCAGGACGCGCCGATCCGGCGCTGTGACCGGGAGGGCGGCTTACCGCCATCGGGGCAGGAGGGCGAGGCGGGAATGGTCGAGCTCGGGGATGATGGCGAGTAGCGGAATGCCGGAATCCGCTTCCAGCACGCGTCCGAGCAGGGCGCCCCGGCGGAAAAAATTGGCGAGCAGCACCGTGAGCGCGGCGCCGACGATCGCGAGGATGACGCCGGCCAGCATAATCAGTTTCCGCAGGGGAAACGGCGCCATGGGACGCAGCGGTGGCGATAACACCCGCACATTGGCGCTGGTTTCGGCATCGACCTGTTCGATCATCCGCCGGTCGCTGAGGGTTCGCGCGGCATCGGCATAATCGGCGGCGGCCACGGTTTGCTGGCGTTGCAGATTGACCCATTGCGCCTTGAGGGTTTCCAATCGGGTCAGTTGACCTTCGATGATGGTCAGATCGCGCCGATCCTGGGTCGCGCGGATGCGGCCGGCCGCGAGGGCGGCGGTGTCTTGCAGCAGGTCGAGGTTGATCGTTGCATAGACCGGGTTGGGGCCGCTCTGGCGGCTGGAGGGGGCGCCGTTGGCCGTGGCGTGGGCGAGTAGCGCGGTTTGGGTTGCGATCTGCCGGCGGAGATTTTCCGCCTCCGGACTGTCGCTCCGGTAATTGCTCAGCAGGGCGGCGAGGCGGGAGCGCAGATCATCGAGGCTGGTGCGGAGGGACGCGGTGCGTTCATCGGTATCGACGCTCTGTTGCAGCGCGATCGTGGGAGGTGCCGCGTGGCGCTCGTGCCGCAAGGCGGCAAGGCTCGTGGTTAATTGCGCGACGGAGGATGTCGCGGTCATCAGATCTTGTTCCATCCGGCCTTGCTGGCCCAGCAGGATCGCTTCGCGGGCTTCGAACTGGGTGACGTTATGGGCGATCTCGAAGGCGGTCAGCCGGGATTCCGCCTGATCGAGTGCTTCGCGCTCGGCCCTGACCCGCCGCGCGACGGCGGCGGATTGGTCGTCGCTGAAAATCCGTTCGCGGCGCCTGAGATAATCCTGTTCGAGCACCGAAACGACGCGTTGCGCCAGAACCGGATTGCGATGGCCGAAGCTGAGGGTGATCACATCGTCATGGGGTCCGGCGATGGCGTTGAGATGGGATTCGAACAGCGGAATGGCGCGGTTGATCGGGTCGTGGTGAGCGGCCCCCGGTGGCGGCGGTGCCATCAGATCGTGGATCGCGGCATAGACGCGGGCGAGCAGGCCGGGTTTGCGCGCGAGCGCGGGGTAGAGGGTTTGCAACCCGATCCCGGCGATGACCTCATGGGCCAGGGCGGGGGATTTCAGGATCGCGATTTCAGACCCGACCATGGCCTCGCGCGACATCGCCTGGTTCGCGAGCGAATGCGAGCCGGCCGTGGTGCGGATCGCGTAGGCATCGCTCGGCAGCACCAGCAATTGCGAGGTCGCGATGTAGGTGGGTTTGACCAGCAGCGCGATGGCGAAGGCGGCGACCAGGATCAACCCGCAGCCGGCGAGGATCATGCGGCGTTTCATAAAGCCGGTTTCGAGCAGTTCCATGAAATGATCGGCGGCGGTGTAGCGATGGGTGAAGCCGGACATGGGGGTTACCTTTGTGACGGGAGACCGAACTTGCGGTGTGGCGCGGCGAGGGGGGTGAGGCCCCGCCGGGGTGGTGCCGCGGGGATCAGGGCGGCGGACGGGACGGGCGGGGCGCGGAGCGGGGCGGGCATTGGCGATGCGGCGCCGCGCGCGGGACGGCGCGAAGCGAAGCCGCTGGCCGCGACGAGCGCGCCGGCCAGCACAAACAGGATGTTGCTTTTGGCGCCCAGCGAATTGCTGGTCGAGGCGACCGAGATCACCACCACCAGCATCACCCGGCCATAAAGCGCGCTCCGGCGCCATAAATCGGCCATCAGGGCGAGAAATCCGACCAGATAGACGGTAAACCCGACCACACCCAGGTTGATGAAGGCGAGCAGGGCGAAATTCTCGATGCCGCTGAACGGCGGCACCAGCCCGACCTGATATTCGATATAGGGCAGGCGATCGACCTCGACGCCGAGCATCACTTCACGGAAATTCATCAGCTTCGGGATGAGCCATTCGGTGATGCGCACCTTGGCGCTGCTGTCCACATAATCCTGGGTCACGAGCCGATCGGCGATGCTGGTCTGGGTGATGACGAGCCAGGCAATGCCGATGGCGAGCAACAGACCGCCGATCACGCTGAGCAGCCTCAACGCGGTCAGGCGGCGGTGGAACAATTCGGCGATGAGCGACCAGGCGCCGAGCGCCAGCATCGCCGCCACGGTGGCGACCAGGGCGGCGCGCCCGCCGAAGGCGAGCAATCCGACCAGACACCAGCCCAGGAGTGCGGCGGTGACGAGCGGACGCAAGCGCATCTGCAACAGAAGGAACATCGCCATCGAGGTCATCATGGCGCCGGTCAGCGGGTGATCGTACAAGGCGACGCCGCGAAACACCGGAAACGGCGCCTTGTATTGATACACGCCGACATAGAGGCCGATCAGCAGGTGACGAGTCAGGCTTTCGCCCACGGCGATCGTGACGTTGAGGATATAGAGCGACGCCATGATGAAGCCGAGGACGCGACGTTGCGCCATCGAGATATCGCACAGCACCAGCATCAGAATCCCGGCCGAGAGGTAACTGTCGATCAGCGATGCCGACCCGGTGACGCCGATGGTGACCAGCGAATAGCCGATGCACAGAACGAAGGCGATCACGAAAATGGCGATCAGCCGGTTGGCGGCGAACAGCCGCAGCAAGGCGCCGAATGGATCGCCGCCCTCGAACAACCGCACCGTGAGCGCCAGGAACGCGACATAGGTGGCGGGGTTGATTTTGACGATCGGGCTGCCGCCCGGAATATTGTAGTGGATGCCCATGATCATGAGCAGATTGGCCGAGATGGTGAGTTGCATCGCCAGCGAGAGCATGGCGAGGGCCACGCTCAGGCGTGGCGGCGGCGGCGGCGCGTAGGCGGGCGAGATGCGCGGCGCCAGCGGATTCAGATGACGGGACAGGGCGTTCGTCATGGGGGATGACCCCGCAGGTCGGCGGCGATCGCGGCGGCGAAGCGAAACGCGCCGAGGCCATAGCGCGCTGCGAGCCGGCGGGGCTCCTGCGCCAGGCGCCAGAGCCATTCGGCGTGCAGGGTCTGAACGGCGGACGGCGCGCGGCGCACCAGACCGAGTGCCATTTTGACCCCCTGGCCGACGCAGAGAGTCCAGCAATCGGGCAGTGACGCGCGGTAGCGATCGGTGAAAATCTCGCTTTGCGGCGCGCCGACGGCCATGATCAACAGGGTTGGCCGATGGCGCGTGATCGAGGCCGCCAAATCGGCGCAGGCCTCGGGCCTATCGATAAAGCCGAAGGGTGGCACGATTGCCGCGACACGATCGGCGAAACCCGCAATGCCCGACTGCGCGGCCCAGATCTCGATCGCGCGCGCGGTCGCGGGCTGGTCCGCCACGAACATCAGCCGCGCGGCCGGGCGTGCGGCGGGATTTCTCATGATCCTGGCGATCAGGCCGGACCCGGTCACCCGGTGCGCCCGGTGCCCCCGCAGCCTGGCGTAGTAATGGACCGGAAATCCATCACATAAAATGAGCGCTGCGTGGCGGTAGGCGGCGCGGAACGCGGGATTGCGCCGCAGCTGGACGATGTGATCGAGATTGGGTGTCACGATCAGGCAGGGTCCGTCACCCGCGGGCGAGGGGGTTGCGAGCAGCGCGGCGACGGCGGCTTCGTCGAGTTCGCTCGGGGTCAGGCCGAAAATCGGGGTCATGCGGCAACGCCATGGTTGGGGGCTGTTTGATATACCCGATCGAACAGGGCGTGGTAGCCTTGGGCCGAGGCGGCCAGGGTGTAGCGATCCGCCCGCGCCTTCAGCGTGTCGGCTGACCAGAGCCGGCGGATGTCAGGATCGAGGGCGTCGGCGAGACGCGCGATATCGCCGGTGGGCACGAGGCGTCCGTAGCGGCCATGGTCGAGAATTTCGGCGGGTCCGTGCGGGCAATCGGTACTGATGACCGGCGTGCCGCAGGCCATGGCCTCGACCAGCACATTGCCGAACCCCTCGTAGGCCGAGGACAGCACGAAAGCGGTCGCGGCGGCGAACCAGGGCAGGGGATTGGCGACGGAGCCGGGCAGCAGGACATCGCCCCCGAGGGCGAGGTCATCGACCAGCGCCTCCAGCCGCGGACGCAATGCGCCTTCGCCCAGAATGATCAACCGCATCGGGACGCGACGCCGGGCCAGAGCGAAGGCGCGGATCAGGGTCGCGTGATCCTTCTGGCCGACCAATCGGCCGGCGGTGATGAAGACCGGGATGGTCGATGCCGCGCGCAGCCACGCGTGGTCGACCGGGGCGGCGGCGCGGGCGGCGAAATCGGGTGTCACCACCGGGTTATGGATCACGGTGATCCGGGCGCGGTCGAGCCGGGCGCAATGGGCCAGATCGTCGGCAACCCCGGCCGAGACGGCGACGATTGCATCGGCCCGTGGCGCCAGCAGCCGATACGCCGTGGGGAGCAGCCGGTAGTTCAGCCCGCGCATCGCCTCCGCTTCGGCGCTCAGCGCGTTGTGCTGGGCGATCACCAGTTTCGATGCGGTCCGCGCGATCATGATGGCCATCGTGGCGACCAGGTTGTTGTGGTCGAGATTGGCCAGCAGAATATCGGGCCGGTGGGTTCGCAGATAGCGGACCAGCAGCGGCAGATCGGCGATGGTGCGGCGTGTGCCGAACACGACCACGGCGAGGTCGGCCGGCAGAAGCGCGCGCAGCGGGCCGGAGTCGGCATGGACGAGCAGGGTGACATCGAATCCGGCCGCGCGAAAGGCGCCGATCAGGCTGAGAACCGCGCGCTCGACGCCACCGCTCGAGAAATCATGCATATAGATCGCGATCGACCGGCGATCGGCCGGGCGGATCGGGCGGGGCAAGGCGCGGTCGATCATGCCGCGATAGGCCGCCGCACTCGCCTCGATCGTGAAATCGGCGGCGCGGGCGCGGAGCGCCGCCCGGTCGAAGCGGGTGTGTAACATGTCGTGCAGCGCGTGTGCGATGGCATCGGCATCGCCGACCGGCACCAACCGGCCGTATCGGCCATCCGCCAGGATTTCGCGCGGCCCGACCGGACAATCGGTTGCGACCACGGGCACGCCACAGGCCAGCGCCTCGACGATGACGTTGCCAAACCCTTCGAAACGCGACGTCAGCACGAACACATCGGCGGTTCGCAGCAGGGCCGGCAGGTCGTTGGTGAAGCCGGTTATTTCAAGATCGTCGGTGATGTTCAGGGCGGTGGCGATCGCCATCAGCCGCGCGCGTTCCGGCCCGTCGCCGGCGATGATCAACCGTGCCGGTTGGCGGGCGCGCAGCCGCGCGAAACCGTGCAGCAGCGTGGTCAGATCCTTTTCCGGGGCCAGTCGCCCTGCCGTGACGATTAAGGGTATGCCAGCGGGGCGCTCGGGTTGGGGCGCGCTGTCGGTCGGGGTGTTGACCGACGCTGCGGCGACGATGGGATTATAGATGGTTCGCACCGTTGCGCGGCGCGGCAGGTTGGCGCGGAAATCGGCGGCAACGCCGTTCGAGGCGCAGATTATCGCGGTGGCGAAGGGGTAGAACAACCATTGCAGCAGCGGCAGGACCCGATATCGCCAGCCGGGATGCGCGCCGATCAGGGACTCGATGGGCGCGTGTTCGCTCGCCAGCACGAGGAGAGGACGGCGATGCCGCATCCGCACGATCAGCCCGGCGGCGATGGCCGCGAGATTGTTATGTGGCAGCGCCGCGATCAGGACGTCGGCGCGCCAGGTGACGGCGAAACGCGCCAGGGCGGGCGGGGTTGCGCGGGTGTGGCGGATGTTGAGCACGACCAGCTCGACGTGGCGCGGCAAGGGCAGGGGGCGGGCGGATGGTGGATACTGGACCACGATGGCGACCCGATGGCCGGCGGCGGCAAAGGCGCCGGCCAGGCGTGTCATGGCCATCTCGGCGCCACCGATTTCCATCGTGGGCATGAAGACGGCGATCGCCGGCGGGGACGTGTCCGCGCGGGGGGGCGGTGGGTCGGTGTCACCCTGATCGAGCGGCGGAGTCATGGGGTACGCCGCTCGACTTGTCTGGTTCTGAACATCCGGCGACGGATCTTGCCGGCCACGACGCGGGGGGCGAAGATCATGCGCTTGCCATCGATCAGACAGCGCTCGCCATCGGCGGAGAGGGTGTGCAGCCCGTGCGGAAACGGCCCGGTCGGGTCCGGCGCCAGGCGGCAGACGATGCGTTCGCGGTACGTGGTTGGCGTCAGCGTCAGGATTTCGGCGATCACCAGCGCTCCGCCGTAGGTTTCAGTGCAATCCTGTGCCGGGCGATACCAACGCCCGCGATGCTGAAATGGCGTGCCGCCGCTGCGCGCGGTGCGCCGGCCGGTGATGACCGGATTGGCGGCATGGGCATGCCAGGGGCCGCCCGGATGGTTGGCGTGGAAGAGGCACAGATTGTTGTCCGAGCCGAAGGCGAGATCGGTCGCGGCGATCCAGAGGTGACCGTTGGCGGCGAACATGGTCGCATCGACCAGACGGCGATCGGCGGCGATCGTGGCGAGCGCTTCGAGTGTGCCGGGCGGGGTCAGCCGGTAGAGAATGGTCGGCCCCCCCGCGACGGCTTCGGGGAGCATGAACATCTCCTCGCCATCACGCCAGATGAACGGGTAGGAGCGGTGAACCCCATCATCGAGCAGGGTGCCGACCGGTTCGAACCGGCCGCCGCGCTCCCGCAGGGCGACGATGCGACCGATTCCGGTGACAAGCGGCACCTCCTCGCACAAAATCAGGTCGGTGCCGGGCCAGGCGAAGGGATCGGCGCGATAGGCCCGGCCTTGCGTGGGTTCGAGCCAGCGCACCGGGCCGAGCGCGCCGTGGTCGAGTATCGCGCCGATCGGGCGGGCGCATATCCCGATCGACCACCATTCGCAGAGCAGCCGGTCGCGCCAGACCTGCCGGGCGGCGGCGGCGGGTTCGGGTGACCGCACGCGCGTGCTCATGCCTGTTCGGGGTCGGCGGTGATGGCGCGCAACCGTCCTGCAAGATGGCCGCGCAGCCCGCCGAGGTCGAGCAGAACCAGGGCTGCCACATAGGTCGCCACGCTCTCGACAAAGACCGCCGCCAGATGCAGCCACGGATTGGCGATCATGATCAGGCGGGCCAGACCGACCATGAGGGCGAGGGCGGTGGCGATTCGCGCGACGTCCCACGGCGGCACCCAGATCGGGAAGGCCCGGCGGGCCAGAACGGCGCTGAACAGGCATTGCAGACAAACGCAGGCCAATGACGCCCAGGCCGCGCCAAACACGCCGTAGCGCGGGATCGCCACGGCATCGATGCCAAGATTGAGCAGGGCGAACGGGGCGTAGGCCAGGAGCATCAGGTCGGTCCGGCGGGCGAGATGATAGGCGTGGTCGAGGAAATGGGCCGAGATCATGCGCACCAGAGCGGTGGCGGCCACGATTGGCAACAACGCCACCAGCCCGACGCGGAACGCCGGACCGACCGTGACGCGGGCCAGTTGCGGCGCAATCAGCATCAGGCCGACGCAGGCCGGTGCCGCGACCGCGATCAGCAGCATGCCGTTGAAACCGATCTGCCGTTGGGCGGCTTCCGGACCATCATGTTCCAGGGTGCTCACCGTTCGCGGAAAGGTCGCGGTGGTGAGGGCGGTGCCGACGATGGAGGTTGGCCGGTCGACCAGAATGGTCGCGACGGCGTAGATGCCCAGCGCCTGTGCGCCAGCCAGCCCGGCGACCATGAACCGATCGCCGTATTGAAGGGCGGCGCAGACGATATAGGTGAGGGTCAGCGGTGCCGCGAACTGCCACGCATTGCGTTGCAGGGTGCGGTCGAACCGTCCCGCGCGGAATTCTTTCCAGGTATCGCGCGCGCCGAGCGGCAGCACCGCGATGAAGCCGATGATCAGGCCGAGCATGACATTTTCAGCGGTCGGGCCGCGCCAGATCACCAGTGTCACGCCCGCCGCGAAGCCGATGATCGACTGGCCGCTTTCAATCAGCGTATAGGCCGCAACCGAATCATTGGCACGGCGCACCGCCTGGCCGGCCGCGTTGGTGGCGCGTAACAGCAACAGCGGTACCGCCAGCCACAGGACCGGCAGCAGTTTTGCGGGCAGGGGAATGAAACGCAGCGCGATCGCCGCCGCCACCGCCGTCGCCGCGCCGATCAGCAGCACGCCGATGGTGCTGGTGCGCACGAGATCGGCGGTGGTGCCTTGCCGCGACGCGATGGGGTAGAACCGGACGATGGCCACGGCGATCGCGTGGAACAACGACACATTCACCACCATCAACGCGGTGAACGCGAGGCTGTAGCGTCCGTAGGCGGCGGGAGAGAGCAACCTTGTGTAGACCAGCACCACACCAAGCGAGACGAGCGCCGGAATGATGGTGGCGGGCAGGTAGCCGGCGATGATCCGCTGGAGGGGGCGGGGGGGCGGTTGCGCTTGCTGCCGCGCCGTCAACCGCGACCTCCCAACCAGGCGGGACGATAGCTGCGTTCGCGATTGAAAATGGCCCCCAGAACCTGACCGCCGACCCGGGTGATGGTATCGCGCGCCGCAATCATGTCGCGTGCCGATGTCCGCGCGGCGGCGGCGATCAGGGCGGTACCGTCGCAATGGCGCGCCATGGCGATGGCATGCGGGGCTTCGCCCAGGGCCGGACAATCGATCACCACGGCGTGATACTGGCGGCGCAATTCCGCCAGCCGATCATCGAGAGCGGGTGTCAACGTGTCGGCAAGTCCGGCGAGGGGCGGCTCGATCGGGGCGTGAAACAGGCTGGCGGTATCGGTTGGCAGCGGGTCGATGGCGCCGAACGGCGCGGTGGCGGTGATCAAAAGGACCGGCCGGCGATAGGCTTGCGCGGCGGCGTGGGCGAAGCCCGCGGCGATCGTGCTGGTGCCGGCGCCCTTCTGTGTGGCGACGAACTGGATGACGAAGCCGTGGGGTGAGGTGCGCAGCGTTTCGATGGTCAGGAACAGGGCGACGAATTCATCGGGCAACGGCACCGCGGGCGCCATTGTGGTGGTCGAAAGCGGCCGGTCGAGTGCCGGATCGCCCAGCAGATCGATGCGCAATGATGTGGTCGGATCGGTGGAGGTCTGGCTGTTCATGCGTTTGACAATCCGGTTATCGGTCGAGCTCAGAACGCCTGATCGTCGCAGATGACGCACATGACCGTCCGCAACAGGATCGACATGTCAAAGCCGAGCGACCAGTTTTCGATATAATACAAATCGTGATCGACCCGATCCTGCAGTTCGGCCACGGAATCGATGATGCCGCGGCTGCCGTTGATCTGCGCCCAGCCGGTGATGCCGGGGCGCACCGCGAACCGTTCGCCGTAATCGGGGACCAGGGTTTCGAGCGCGCTGCCCTCGACCATCATCGCGGCGGCGTGCGGACGCGGTCCGATGATCGACATGTCACCACGCAGCACGTTGAAGATCTGGGGTAGTTCATCGAGGCTGTGGCGGCGTAGAACGGCGCCAAACCGGGTGACCCGTCGGTCGTTGCGCTGGGTCTGCAGCTCCAATTCCGCCGAGGTCGCGGCCGGCGCGTGGATCATGGTGCGGAATTTCAGGATCTCGAACAAGGCACCGCCCCGCCCGACCCGGATTTGCCTGAACAGCACCGGACCGGGGGATTCCAGCCTGATCAGCACGGCGATGATCGCCATGACCGGCGCGATGATGATCAGTACGACACTGCCCAGGATCAGATCGACAAGGCGCTTCTGCGCCATGGCGCGCCGCGCCATCGCGGCGGTGTCGCGCCGCAGAACCGGAACGCCGCCCAGCGCGGTCAAACCGGCGGCGAGGTTGCGCCGCAACGATTGTCCGGGCAGGGCCACGGTGGTTACGCCACAGCTTTGCGCGGCGGCGGTGATGGTTGCGATGTCGGCTTCCGGTAGTTGAGGCAGGGCGAGCAGTATCGCGTCGATATTCTCGTGCTGGAGACGGGATTTCAGGTGGCTGGGGTCACTGATGCGGGTTTCCCCGCCAGCCGGGGCTGACCGATCGCCCGCATCGCCCGACACATGGTCGCGATAGTCGATGGCGCTGACCAGGTGGATCGTTGTTTCCCGGCGCAACTGGGTCAGCAAGCGGCGGCTGGAATCGAGCGCGCCGACGAACAGCACGCGCGGTATCGCCCGGGCGGCATAACGTGGCCGGATCATCATCCAGGCGAGGCGGGCGGTCAGCAATGTCGCCAGTCCGACGCCGAATATGGCGGCCATTTCCGGTGGGAATAAACCCAGATTGTGCAGCCGCACCGGTTCGACGCAGCGAACCAGAGTGGCCAGCAGAACGGACAGGCCGAACGCGCCGATCCAGGCACTGGCGAGGCGTGCTGGTTGCAAGGCGGCGAACAGCAGGTGGTTGGAAGTGTAGAATTGCCGGCGGGACAGGATCATCGCATTGAACAGGGGCAGGCCTATCACGACCACCCAACTCGCCGCGCCGAGACCGCCGAGGCTTCTGAAGACCGACAGCGCCGTTCCAATCGCGATCATCAAAACCGAGGCTTCAGCAACGGCCAGTGCGATCGAGAATTTCAGACCCGGCGTGCGGCCCCCGATCGCCGATGGGCCAGTCGCTGATGTGCCA
>NZ_JBMFGY010000018.1:19878-21775 GCF_049977125.1 Acidiphilium sp.
GCCAGTCGCTGATGTGCCAACTTCCGGCCCATTGAACGGGGGGGCCACGAACCGATGGGGTCGCGGGGAGAATCGGTCTTCGGCTGTGGCCGCGATCTCGTTCGGGGACGCCAAGTTGGACTCCTGGGGCAAATCGGCCCAAAATCTAATTAACGATATAGATCTAGATTTTTTAAAACGTTAAAATCGTTATGGTTGAAAGTGCAGTGCAACAGGAAATTGATAGGTAACGAATCCGGAGGTTGAAAACAATAAAATAATTGTAAAGAAACATGCGTAAAATACAATTAATAAGAAAAGTTACTAAAATGATATTTGCGGTGGCCCATCGAAGCGCGGTCTTACGGCGGTATCGCGGCCGGTCGTTTAAAATCGATCGTTGACCCTCGATTGCACGGCACCGGCAGCAGGCGATGCCAGACGGCGTATTGGGCGGGGCGCAGCGTTCCGTCGGCGTTGAGCGTGCCGTCTGGCGCCTCGCCCGGCAGGTTGCCCCAAACCCACCAGTCTCCCGAAATCGGCTGCTGGCCGGGGGCAAAGGTCGGGCCGCCGCCGGCGCCGTCATGGCCGTTCATGTAGTCGAGCAATGTTGCCGCCCAGCGTCGCGAATCGGCTGACGTCATGCTGCTGCCCATCTCGCCAACCCAGACCGGAGCGACATTGCCGGTGACCAGATAGCCCCAGGTGCGGTTCATCGCGGCGATGGCCGCCGGGCCGTGATCGGGATGGACCGCCGAGATCTCGGCCGGATAATCATGCACCGAATAGACCAGATGGTGCGGCACATTCAGCACGACCGGGTCCACCCCGGCCACGGTCAGATCGCCCGCGGGCGCCGGACCGGTGCGGGCGAAGGATGATGCGTAATTCTGCGGCCCTTCCGCGATGATCAGCGCGCCCGGATCGACGGCCTGGATCGCGTCGCCGACGGTTTGATCCATCGCGTGAATATCCGTCGGCCCATAACCGCCATGCGGACCGTAGGGACCCCAGGTGATGTGGCCGTTGGTATTTGGTTCATTGTCGAGATCGAAACCGATCACCGTTGCGTTGCCGGCGAAGGTGCGTGCCACCGTGACCCAGTCGGCTTTGAATTTTTCCTGGGTGACGGTTCCTTTGACGCCCGCGCCGTTGGTGTTGTTGGTGCCTGGTCCGCGATCAAACCACAGGCCGTTGCGCTGCTGCGCGCCGTAACCATCGCGTGGGTTGGTGAACCCTTCGTCGTTATGATGGTCGATGATCACTTTCAGGCCGTTCGTGGCGGCGGCGGCGACGATGTGCGTCAGGGAAACCAGATCGGCCTTGAGGTTGGCATCGTCCCAGGAGACCCGCACGGTATTGAACCCCGAGGCGGCGATTGCCGCCACCGTTGCTTGGATGGCGGAAAAATTCTGGTTCCACCCGACACTTGCGATCCGCACGTCGTCACCGGCGGCATCGACGATCTGGCTACCGTTGGTGTGCAGGTAGCCGGGCGGGAGTTTGGCACAAACCGAGGCGCGCGGGGCGGCGACCGTCGCAGCGGGCGATGGCGGGGTCATGCCGACCTCAGCGCTGGGAGGTGATGCACATTGAACCGGCCAGCGTGACGCCGAGGCTGGTTGTGCCGTCGGATTGTCCGGTGATCGATGCGAAAAACCGTTGCATAATTTATTTTACACATGGTAATGCAGATTTAAAGAGATTTTTTGTGTATTAATAAATCAAATAGTATTTTTTATGAGATGTATCTCAATGGATCGAAAGAAAATACGAAAAGATTGTTTTCTCGTGTGTCCTGTCGCGGAAATCGGCGGCGGGATGGGGCAGGTGGTGTCTTACCTCCTGCGTGCGTCGGAGGCGCAAATGCTGAGTGCGTCGGAGGCGCAGATGCGAAGTGCGTCGGAGGCGCAGATGC
>NZ_JBMFGY010000018.1:21875-28449 GCF_049977125.1 Acidiphilium sp.
AGTGCGTCGGAGGCGCAGATGCGAAGTGCGTCGGAGGCGCAGATGCCCTTGCGATTGGTTGCGGTCGATGCGCGCGGGCCGGGGTCGGTGTTGTGGTCACCTTATTACCTTGGGATCGCGCTCGCGCGGATCATGATCGCCGCGGCGCGGGGCCGTCTGGCGTTGATGCATGTGCATGTCGCCGAGCGGGGCAGCCTGGTTCGCAAAGGAATCGTGATCCATGTGGCGCGTGCGCTGGGCGTGCCGGTGTTGCTGCATCTGCATGCGGCCGAGATCAAGCCGTTCTACAACCAACTACCGCGGTGGTGCCAAGCGCTGGCGCGCGGCGTGTTTCAACGCGCGGATCGATGCATCGTGCTTGGCACGGGCTGGCGTGACTGGTTGATCGAGACGGTCGGGGTCGATCCCGCGCGGGTCGAGATTGTGCGCAACGGCGTGCCGCGCGTTGCATCGGCGGCGGCGATCGGCCGATCCAGTCGGTTTCGCATTCTGTTCCTGGGCAATCTGACACCGCGTAAAGGCGTTGGCGACCTGCTGGCCGCGTTGGCTGATCCGCTGCTGGCCGATTGCGCTTTCGAAGCCGTGTTCGCCGGTGGTGGCGCGGTGGAAGCCTATCGTCAGCAGGCCGAGGATCTGGGATTGGGCGCAAAGATCCGGTTCACCGGATGGGTCGATCGGGTTCAGGCCGCCGACCTCACCGCGGCGGCTCATGTTCTGGTGCTTCCCTCCTATAACGAAGGATTGCCGCTGGTGATTCTGGAGGCGCTCGGCGCCGGCACGCCGGTGATCTGCACGCCGGTGGGGAGTATTCCCGAAGTGCTGCGGGATGAGACCACGGCGCTATTCGTTCCCCCCGGCGCCAGCCACGAGATTGCGTGCGCCCTGCGCCGGTTGATCGATGATGCCGCCCTCAGGGTCAGCCTCGCGACCGCCGGGCGGGCCCTGTACGACCGCGAATTCACCATGGACGTGTTCGTCGGGCGCATCGCGTCGCTCTATCGGCAGATCGCGGTCGCGGAGTGAGACTGGTGCGTATTAATTTAGATAAAAATAAATTAATTATAGACAGATTTTATCTATTTTTAGTTTGCGAATCTATGACGGCTTTGGTAATGAAAAATTAGTTATATTTAATCCCCTGCAACCTGCTCGCGCGAAATCAAAGCAACAGGGGAAGATAACTTTCTAGATTACATCTTCAGATTGAGTAAAAACTTATTAATACAACCCTTAGTGGTGGCATTTCATGAATTTTACGGTCGCGATCGTCGGTGCAGGGCCTTATGGATTGTCATTGGCGGCACATCTCAACGCCTTGGGGATCGACCATTGCGTCTTCGGCCCCCCGATGACGTTCTGGGCGGAAAACATGCCGCCGGGGACCAAGCTCAAATCGGATGGACAATCCTCCGACCTCTCGGCGCCGGATACCGGGTTCTCGTTCGGCCGCTATCAGACCGAGACCACGGGTCAGTTCAATGTGACGCAACCGATCACGGTCGGTGAGTTTCATGCCTATGGAATGGCGTTCCGCAAGCGGTTGGTGTCATCCGCCGATCAGCGCATGGTCGCTGATATTCGCCGCGATGGCGCGGGGTTTATTCTGACTCTGGCCGATGGCGAGATGATCGGCGCGAAAGCGGTGGTCATCGCCGTCGGGGTCAAATCCTTCGCCAATCTGCCGCCGGCGCTGGCGGCGTTATCGCCCGATCTGGTGTCGCATAGTGTCGTTTATGGACCGGTCGATACCCTGCGCGGCAAGCGGGTTGCGGTGATCGGGGCCGGCGCTTCCGCGATCGACGTGGCGGCGTCGTTGCATGAGGCGGGCATCGATACGCGGATCGTTACCCGGCGCGCCGGCATCGCGTTCCACCATCCGCCGGGCCGGCGCAAGCTGCGGCATCGGGTCCGCCGGCCGGACAGTGGTATCGGCGGCGGGTGGGATTTATGGATCTATGCCAATTACCCCGGAATGTTTCACATGCTGCCCGAAGCGACCCGGCTGCGGCTCGTGCAACAAACGCTCGGCGCGGCGCCCGGATGGTTCATGCGTGAACGGATCGAGGGCCAAGTGCCGATCCTGGCCGGCATGACCACCAATGCCATAACCACCGATGCCGGGGTGATAACCCTTGAGATGACCGGCGCTGATGGCGCGGACCGGAAGGTCGAGGTCGATCATATCGTCGCCGCAACCGGATTCTGGCCGGATGTCCGGCGGCTCGACATTCTTGATCCTGGCCTGATCGCGACGATACGCACCGCCGATGCGGCGCCTGTTTTGTCGCGCCGGTTCGAAACGTCGGTGCCGGGGCTTTACATGATCGGCCCCGCCGCCGCGCCGAGTTTCGGTCCGGTCATGCGGTTCGTGTACGGCGCCCGCTCGACCGCGCCGGTGCTGGCCAGGTATCTGGCGTCGCGGCATCCGCGGGCGGCGAAAGTCGCTACGTCAAAAAGCCCCGGAAGTGTGGTGGCCTACCCGCAGCCGGGCGAATGAGCGAAGCAAGACTTGACGATCCGGTGAGCGACGCCGAGGCGCGTCACCCGCGGTGCGATCCTGATTCCGGCGAGGTGCCGCCGCCGATCGCCCCCGGAGCGTCGCGGTCAGGCTTGCCGAGGCGCGCGGCGGCAGCCGGACGATCGCTGCGTGGCCTGATGGTGTGCGCCCTGTTCACCCTGGCCTATCGCGCGCTGCGCTGCGCCGCCGATGCCGGTGTTACTGTTTTCGTGCTGGGTAACCAGTCATCGCGCGGCATGGCCCGCTCGCGCCTGTGTGCCGGCTATACGGAAACCGGGCGGAGCTTCGATGGCACCTGCGATGAGGCGATGATCGAGGCGGTCAACAATGTCATCATGCATCACGGCATCGATTTCGTCTTTGCGGGCGATCAGACGAGTACGCGCTCGCTGATCGCGATGGCGCCTCGTCTGGCCGCGCCTTGTTTCCCGATGCCCGATCTCGCCAGCTTCGATCTGTTGAACAATAAATGGCGATTTACGCAACTTTGCGGCGAGCTTGGCATCCAATGCCCGCCGACAAGCCTGTTCGACGATCGTGCCGAACTGGTGGCGAGTATCGCGACCGGTGCCACGCCGCTGCCCGCGGTGATCAAACCGCTTGCCCTCGATGGCAACCGCGGCGTCATCGAAGTCACCAGCGAGGCGGAGGTGATGGCCGCCGTGATCGATTACCGTCCGGTTCTGGTTCAACGCTACATCGGCGGCGCTGACATCGGCGCCTCGGTTTATGCCGATCGCGGACGCATCGCTGCGTATATCTGCCATCGCCTGCGCCGCGCGACCTACGTCGCACTCGATGTGCCGGTGGTGCTGGAATGGCTGACCCGTCTGGTCGCGGCAACCGGCGTTTCCGGCATCCTCAATTTCGATCTGCGTCTTGCCCCGGATGGCGAGGTGTATTGTCTCGAATGCAATCCGCGCGTGTTCTATAAAATGCCGCTGTCGATGCTGCTGGGGGTGAATTTCATTGGTTTCGGCCTTGATGGCCTGGCCGGTGCGGGCCTGACCGGTGCGGGCCTGACCGCGCCGGTGGTCAGGCCACCGCCCGGCCTCGCCGTACGATCGATGAAGGCGATCCTGGCATCCCTGCCGACGCCATGGCGGCTGACGCGGCGGGATTTCGCCATGCTGGGTTATATCGCGTCCGACCCGGTACCCTACATAAGGGAAAACCTCCGGATCGACTGGGAGGATCGCTCCTACTGACGCCTCACGCCATCAGGGCCGATTTCAGCACTTTTCCGGTCGCCCCCATCGGCAATGCCGCCATCACGCGAATTTCGGCCGGGCGTTTGTAATCGGCGAGTCGGGCGGCGGCATAATCGGCGAGATCGGCAACGGATAGCGCGTCTGCCGCCGCCTCGACGAAGGCGATCACATCCTGATGGGCGCCGTCGCCGCGGCCGATCACCGCCGATTGCCGCACGCCGGGATAGGCGTTCAAGACCGCCTCGACCTCCGCCGGATAGATTTTGAAGCCGAACCGGCTGATCTGCTCCTTGGTGCGCCCGACGATGTACCAATGATCATCCTCGACCCTTGCGAGGTCGCCAGTATTGAACCACCCGTCCGCGTCCAGCACGCGTGCCGTGGCGGCCTCGTCGCGATAATACCCCGCCATCACATTGGGGCCACGAATATGCAGCGCGCCATCGCCATCGAGCCTGGCCTCGACGCCGGGCAGCAGCACGCCGACTGAGCAGTCCCGGCGGGGACGCTCGAGCCGGGTCAGCGCAATCGTTGGCGCACATTCGGTGATGCCGTAGCCGTTGTTCAGCACGATGCCGAAACACGCCTCGACCGCCGCCTTCACCCCGTCATCGAGCGGCGCGCCCGCCGAGCTGATCAGACGCAACCGATGCGCCGGCAGCACGCTCATGCCCTGCTGCGTTGCGTATTCGGCCAGAAGTGCAAACATCGACGGGGCGCCAAGCATGACGGTGACCGGCTCGCCCAGAACGAGCCGCAGCAATCGCGGGGGATCGAACCGTGCCATCAGGGTGAGGGTCGCGCCCCAGGTCAGGCTCGCCAGCATCACCCCGGTGAAGCCCAGGATGTGACTGATCGGCAGCACCGAGGCGATGAGATCATGCGGCGTGAGCGCGCGGATCTGGCCGGACGTGCGCGCGGAAAACAGCAGGTTGCGGTGGGTGAGCATGACCCCTTTGGGCTGGCCGGTCGTGCCGGATGTGTAGATCAATGCCGCGACATCCGCATCCGTCGCGGCATTGGCTCTCGGATTACTCGCCCCGATCTCGATCCCGGCGAGTTCCGCCAGCGCGAACGGTTCCGTTGCGTGGCGCCGCGCCTGTTGCCGCGTCTTTGCCGATCCCTGCGTGATGAACAGGGTGCGGCGTGGCGTCGCATGTTCGGTGATCTCGTCGACTTCGCGATCCGACAGGCGCGGATTGAGCGGCACGACCCAGGCGCCGGCGCGGCTCGCGGCCAGAATGAGCGCGACCAGCGCGATCGAATTCTCGCCAATGATCGCAACCCGATCGCCGGGTCGGACGCCATGGTCCGCAAGTGAACCTTGCGCCGCCGTCACGGCCTGATCGAGCTGCCCATAGGTCCAGACCACCCCGGCTTCGATCAAGGCGGTGTGGTTGGGGTGATGCGCCGCCCACCAGGCGAGGGGTTCGGCGATCCTCTGGAAATCCGGCGGCACCGGAGCGGTCATCCGCGATCACCCGCCGTGATCACTGCCGAGATCGTGCGGGCCAGAGTGTCGACATGCGCATCGAGCATGGTGACGTGATCGCCCGGTACGTCACTGATATCCAGCCGTGCAATCGTGTCGCGCCAGACCGCGCGTGGGTTGGTTGGCAGAAACACCGATGGGCATCGTGGTCTGATGAACGTCACCGGACGATCGAACGATGTCGGATTGTAATGATCGATCGCGGTCGAGGCGGCCTCGAACACGGCGCGGATCTCGGCGGTTGCGCTCTCCGGTGCGGCCAGCCATTGCGCCCGCGCGGAACGGCCCGTCCCGGCCCAGCCGAGGCGGCGGCGCAGATAATCGATCCGGGCCGGCCAGTCGTCCCGCCGGAGCGCGCCGATCTGATGGCGGACCCGCCGCCACCGGACATCGAGCGCCTGGGCGCGCGGCCAGCACTGCGGATGGGGATAGGAATCGAGCAGTACCACGGCGCCGACCTCCGTTTGCGCCGCACTCAGGCGACGGGCGAGTTCGATCGCGATCAATCCGCCGAACGAGTAGCCGATCAGATGGACCCGCCGCCCGCCAAACCGGCTCCGGATCAGCGTTTCCTGAGCCTCGGCCATTGTCTCGACCCGGTCGTGCGGGGTTTCCCCCGGTTCGAGGCCGTGAGCGCGCAGCGCGGCGACGGGATGCGCCGTCTCGATCATTCCGCCTAATCGCAGCAGATCGAACACGTGACCGCCGATGCCATGGATCAGGATCACGACGGCTGGCGGCTGATCGGTCGCATCGCCTTGCTTGATCGGGATCAGGCAGGAGGAGGTTGCCGATCCGGCCTCGATGATCCGCGTGACGAGTGCGGCGATGGTCGGCGCATCATAGATGGTGGTCAGCGGCAGGGAACAGCCGAACCGTTCCTCGATCGCGGCGAATATCGCCAGCGCGCTCATTGAATCGCCGCCCTGATCGAAGAAATCATCCGCCGGGGTCAACGGGCCGCAGCGCAGCAGCGATTCGACCTGTCCGATCAGCCACGGCGTGACCTGCATCGCCGCGTCGGTCGAGGTGCGCGGCCTGGTGCCCAGATCAATTCCCGGCATGACGAGGTCCAATGCCGGTCGGCGGTGCCGCGATCATCATCGCGCGGTATGAGCCTGCTGGTTGCACAATTTGCCTCCCTATGTATGCAAAGTCTCAAAAAAAACGCTCAAATACTGTTTATTTATGATGCAATTCGGTAATCGCTTCGGTATAACGCTTAAAGATTGATTTTGCACGACTAATTTTTAAGACAATTCGTTACAAGTTCAATGGTAGCCGGCTGTAGTGTTATTTTTGATACATTTGACCTTTCGATGAGGTGTCTCACCGCGATGACCCATTTGATGA
>NZ_JBMFGY010000018.1:28549-34774 GCF_049977125.1 Acidiphilium sp.
GATGACCCATTTGATGAACGACCTCGCCGATCGGATTGAGCCGTCACATGCGGCGTGAAACCATCGCGATCCACGCCGGGTATGTGACCGATCCGACCACCAAGGCCGTCGCGGTACCGATCTATCAGACCGCAGCCTATGCGTTTGACAGCGCCGACCATGGCGCCGCGTTGTTCGACCTGACGGTTCCGGGCAATATCTACTGCCGGTTGAGCAACCCGACCAACGATGTGCTCGAGCAACGCCTCGCCGCTCTCGAAGGCGGGGTCGCGGCGCTCACCACGGGCTCGGGGATGGCGGCGATCCAATACGCGATCCAGAACCTCACCGAGGTTGGAACCAATATCGTAACCTACCCGCAACTCTATGGCGCGACCTACACCTTGTTCGCCCATGTCTTTCACCGCCAGGGGGTCGAGGTGCGGCTGGCCCGCGAGGATTCGCCGGCCGCCGTGGCGGCGCTGATCGATGCCAACACCCGTGCGGTCTATTGCGAAAGCGTTGGCAATCCCGCTGGCAATATCTCGGACATCGCCGCTCTTGCCGAGGTCGCGCATCGTCACGGCGTCCCCCTGATCGTCGATAATACGGTCGCAACGCCGATGCTGTTGCGCCCGATCGAGCATGGCGCCGATGTCGTGGTCCATTCCATGACCAAATTCATCGGCGGGCACGGCACCACCATGGGCGGTGCGATCATCGATGCGGGCCGGTTCGACTGGTCGGCGCATCCCGAAAAATTCGCCATGCTGACGTCACCCGAAACTGCCTATCACGACGTGGTGTTTACCGAGCAGTTCGGCGCCGCGGCGTTCGTCGCGCATTGCCGCAGCGTCTGTCTGCGCAACGGCGGCGCAACCCTTGCGCCGCTGAGCGCCTTTCTGCTGTTGCAAGGATTGGAAACCCTGCCGCTGCGGATCGAGCGGCACGTGTCGAACGCGCGGCGCGTCGCAGCGTTCCTGCGTGAGGATCCGCGGGTCGCCTGGGTCAATTACGCCGGCTTTCCCGACAATCCCTATCACGCGCTGGGTCTGCGTTATCTCGATGGCAATTTCTGTTCCCTGATGACCTTCGGCGTGAAAGGCGGTTTCGATGTCGGGCGCCGCTTCTTCGATGCGCTGATGCTGTTCAAGCGCCTGGTCAATCTCGGTGATGCGAAATCCCTCGCCACGCATCCGGCCTCCACCACGCATCGCCAGCTCAACGCCGCGGAACTCGCGCGCACCGGCGTCAGCCCGGAAATGATCCGCCTCAGCATCGGTATCGAGCATATCGACGATATCATCGCCGATCTCGATCAGGCGCTGGAAGTCGCCGCCGGTGTCGCGACGGTATCACGAGCGACCGGTGCGGTGCCGCCGGCCCGCGCCTCGGCAGCCTGACGTTGCCCGATATCCAGACCGCGCGACCCCTCCCGCCCAGGCCGCTGGTCGCCACCGCCCGGCCGATCGCGCGGCAAACCGCATCGCGCCCCTTGAGCATCGGCCTGATCAACAACATGCGTGGCAGCGGCTTTCGTGACAGCGATCGGCAGTTTCGGGCGATGATCGCCGCAGCATCGCCTCTGGCGGCGATTGTCACCGGCTACTCGATCGCCGATCCGCCATCGGCCGAAGCGGGAAGGGACTACCGCGCGCTGGCAGCGCTCGACGAGGCGTCACCCGATGGGTTGATCATCACCGGCGCCGAACCCGCGGCCGATGCGCTCCATCAGGAAGCCTTTTATCCAGCCCTCACGCGGGTCATCGATCGCGCGATCGACCGTCGCATCCCGGTGGTGTTCTCCTGCCTCGCCACCCATGTGGCGGTGCTGCATCTGAGCGGCATCGCGCGGCGCCGCCTCCCGCAGAAATGCCACGGTGTCCTGTCGTTCGCGCTGCGCGCCGAGCACGCCATGACCAGGGGCATGCGCGGGCGCATCAGGGTGCCTCATTCGCGCTGGAACACGCTCGATGAGGCGGCGCTGACCGCGTCAGGCTATCGTGTGCTGACCGCCTCAGCGCGGGCCGGCGTCGATCGGTTCGTGCATCAGGACGCGCCGGGTTGTGTGTTTCTGCAAGGCCATCCGGAATACGAGCCCCTCAGCCTGCCTGGCGAGTACCGGCGGGACGTGCGGCGCTATCTCTGCGGCGAAACGCATCGGTATCCAACCATCCCTTCCGGCTGTTTCGATACCGCGACCCGGGCGGCGCTGCGGGCCTTCCGGCGCCAGGCGAAGCGCGACCGCGACCCGGCGATGATGGCGGCACTGCCGCTGCACGCGGCTGACCCGCCGGACGCGCGACCCTGGCAGGATGACGCGGTGCAGTTCTACCGCAACTGGCTGTCCCATGTTGCGGCCTCTGCTGGAATTCCCTGCGCGCATGACGTCTGAAGCCGTCGGCGCCGGTCCCCGCGCCGGGCATCGCGCGGTCCGCCCCTCTTCACCTTCGTGCCCCTTCTGTGACGGGAATCACCAATGACGTCTGACCTGATGACCCTGCCGGCCCGTTCGATCCGGCGTGCGTCGATGATCGCGCTGGCCAGTTTGGGCGGTTGTGCCCAACTGCCGCCGATGCCACAGGCGCCCGCCGTTCTGCCCGCCGCCGCTCCTATCGCATCCGCCATGATCGCACCGCCTTACCGGATCGCGGTCGGCGACCAGCTTGCCATCCGGCTGCCGATCGATGCCGAGCTGGACGAGACAGCGACAGTCCTGCCCGATGGCAGTATTTCGACCAGTGTCGTGACCCGGCAGCTGGCCGCGGGTCTGACATTGCCGCAGCTCGATGCCGCCCTGCAACGGGATTATCGGAAAGTTCTGAAACATCCGATCATCTCGGTCGTGGTGGCGAAATCCGCGCCGGAGCCGGTCTATATTCTCGGCGCGGTCGATCATCCCGGCGTTTATCAGTTCGACGGCGCCATACCCCGCTTGGCGCAGGCGATCGCCGTGGCTGGTGGCCTGAAGCCCGGCGCCAATCCAGACGACATCTTTATCCTGCGCCATCTGCCAAACGGCACCCAGCAGTTTTTCGGCACCAAATTCGCAGCCCTGCAATCCGGGCGCGACCCTGCGGCGAATGTTCCCCTCGAGCGGGCCGATGAAATTTTCGTCCCCCGCACCGCCATCGCCCGCGCCTACGGCTACTACAATCAGTATTTCCAGCAATTCATCGCGACCAGCGCGAGCGTCAACTACCAGGTCAATTCCAACGGCACGACATCGAGCATCATTCCGGCGCATTGACGCGGCAACGGCAACATAATCGCATATCGCTCTAACGCTCCAACCCGCGCGTGATCCAACGCGTTTCGGTCACCCAAGCCCGTCCAGCGGACGTCATCCGCAACGATCCCCAGACCTGATCTAACATTCAGCGAAGCGTGGCCCGTCCGATGGCCGCGAGCGGGCATGAATTGCGGCCTGAATAGTCCATATTTATGGACAAGTCTCTGATTCAAAATAACCTTATTGGATTAAATACCCTTAATAAAAATTGATATTGATACCTTTTCGTCACTATGCAAGCAAAGGTTGTGTTTATTGAACTTAACACAATCCGGAAACGAAACGGTAAGGCATCATGCAATCATCTGAATTGAACGGACTCAATGCCGGTCTCGCGGTTCGAGCCTCGGAAATCGCCGCAACCAAGGCGTCCGATTTGCTGCCCTCGGGTTATCTGAGCACCAACGGCAACCAGATCGTCGATGCAGCGGGTGCCGATGTGCGGATCGCGAGCGTCGGATGGAACCAGAATTTCTCGAACATCCCGGCGACCGTCGCAGCCATGGCGGCGGCGGGGTTCAACACGATCCGCCTCGACTGGGTCGATGCCACGCTGTTTCAGGCCAACCCGGTCGATTCGATCAACCTCAACACCATCGAACAGATCGTGGCCGCGGCGGGTGCGGTCGGCATGAAGGTGATCCTGGACCACCATACCGACGAAGCCGGCACCGCCGGCGATGGTTACGGCGCGCAGCAGCAGAACGGATTGTGGTATGATTTAGGCCCCGGCACCAACAACACCAATGGCGTCGGCGTGCCCGGCACCGTCACCCAGGCGCAATTCCAGGCCGACTGGGTCACGGTCGCCAAGGCCTTCGCCGGAAATTCCACCGTGATCGGGTTCGATCTCGACAACGAACCCCTGATGTACGGCTCCGCCGGACCGACCGGCATCACCTGGGGCCAATATACCGCGACCGGCACCAACAACGGCGTGGTCGGCGGACCGACCGACATCCACGCGATGTATCAGACCGTGGGCGACGCGATTCAGGCGGTCGATCCCGGCGCACTGATCATCGCGGAGGGGCCGCAGAACTATGGCAACGACTTCGCCGGCACCGGCATCGCGCCCGAGGGGGATCTGAGCGTCGCGGCGAAGGACCCGGTGGTCCTGAACATCCCGAACAAGGTGGTCTATTCGGTGCATGAATATCCGACCGAAATCTCCGGCATGACGGTCGATTCCGGTGCTGCCGCCGTGACCAGGATGAACCAGGCCTGGGGCTATCTCGAAACCACCAATACCGCCCCGGTCTGGATCGGCGAGATGGGCAGCAGCATGGTCTCCGCCAATTCCCAGGCCTGGGCCGCCACGCTGACGGCTTACATGAACGGGCAGGACGCCGCCCAGGGAGGGCCGGCGTTCAGCGGCCACCAGCAACCGATCCCCGGTGACTGGTGGGTCTGGGGTTATCTGCCCGGCGAAGCGCCGGACGGCACGCTGAACGCCAACGGCAGCCTCAACGCCGCGCAACAGGCGGTCTGGAGCCAATTGCTGCCGGTCAACTGCTTTGCCAGCGGCACCCGGATCATGACCCTCGACGGCGAGGTCGCCGTCGAGCACCTGGCGATCGGCGATCCGATCATCTGTGGTGACGGCACCCTCGCGCCGATAATCTGGATCGGCACCAGAACGATCGATCTGACCCGCCACCCCCATCCCGAACGTGTCGCGCCGATCCGTTTCGCGCCGGGCGCGATCGCCGATGGCGTGCCGCATCGTCCGCTGCTGCTCTCGCCCGACCATGCGTTGTTGCTCGATGACCATCTGATTCCAGCCAAAGCGCTCGTCAACGGCGCCTCGATCCGCAGCGTCACGCCGCGCAAGGTCACGTACCACCATATCGAACTCGCCACCCACGCCATTCTTTGCGCCGAAGGCGCTCCGGCGGAATCCTATCTCGACACCGGCAACCGCGCCCTGTTCGACGATGACGGCGCGCCGATCATGCTCCATCCGCTGTTCGATCAGGCGCGACGGGAAGCCGAGGGATGCGCCCCCTTCGTCGAAGCCGGGCCGGTGGTCGAAGCCGTCCGCGCCCGATTGCTGCGCCGCGCGGCGATCGCCACCACCGATGACCCGGCGCTGCGCCTGTTGCACCGCCATGACGGCGTGGTCATCGCCAGCCGTGCCGCGATCCCTGGCGAAATCGCGCCCGACCCGCGCGACAGGCGTCGCCTCGGCATCAAGATCGGCCACATCACGATCGGCGACCAAGCGATCCCGCTCGATCACCCGGCACTCACGCAGGGCTGGCACGATCCCGAACCCGATGGCCGCTGGACCGACGGGCGCGCGGTGATCCCCATCGAACTCCTCGCGGGGCGACGCGATCTTGCCATCCACATCGCCGCGACGATCGCCTATCCGGTCGAACCGCAGGCGGCGTTTCGGGCGCGGGCGTGACCGCCACGGCGCCTATCTGACCAGCCAGACGACCACAAGCGCCACCACGATCCAGAACGCGATGCCCAGCGCCACAGCCTTCAGAAAACCACGCGCCGCCCCGATCCCCGCGCCCGACCGGTCCGGTCGCGGCGCGGAGCCACCGCGCACCAGACCCTCAACAGGCTCGACCGATCTGGCGGGTGGACGTTCATGGCTGATGCCCGTTTCAGGCAATCGCGGCGGTCCGTGACATCGCTTCATCTCCACGCCGGGCAGCTCGGCGCTCTTAGGCGAATGGGTATCCTGCCCCGGTAAAACAACCGATATGACAGGGTTTACACGATCCGGACGGATCGATGCAACCTAAACGCGATGCGGCGGCGACCGTACGGTTGAGCAGACCCCACCGCTGTCATCGGCGTTTCAGGCCGAAATCGTTACGTCTGCTGTATAATTTGATTTCGCGAACCACAATTAACGTCCCGTAAGGAGATGCTGATGTCAACCAACGACGCGATCGCCGAACGATCGCTGGAACCCGGTGCGATATTCCGATCGC
>NZ_JBMFGY010000018.1:34874-42347 GCF_049977125.1 Acidiphilium sp.
CGATCGCGGCATAGTACCGGAACCGCGCACAAACCGTTCAATCGCGGCTGAACACGACGGCGCTGCGGGCGGTAACGGTGAACACCGCGCCGATCTGCATCGCGACGTCGCCATCGGGTTCAGGATCGTTGGTGTCGATCATCCGGGTCCAGACCGCACCATCCTTACACGCCGGCAGGGTGAATTCGACGGCGTCGTAATGGGCGTTGAACACCAGCAGAAAGGTCGAATCATCACGCTGAAACGCCGATTCCGCGGTCGCGGCGCGGCCGTCGATCATCATGCCGAAACATTTCATGTTGTCGTCGGCCCATTGGGAATCGGCGATCATGGTGCCGTTCGCGTTCACCCACGCAACATCGCGCACACCATCGACCTCGCGCCCGGTGAGGAACCTGGTGTTGCGCAGCGCCGGGTGGTCCAGCCGCAGCCGGGTCAGTTGCCGCACAAAGCGGATCAGGCTCTGTCCGTTTTCTGAAATATTCCAGTCAAGCCAGCTGATATCATTGTCCTGACAATAAGCATTATTGTTACCCTTCTGGGTGCGGCCGAATTCATCGCCCGCGAGCAGCATCGGCACGCCCTGCGAGAGCAGCAGGGTGGCCAGCACATTGCGGATCTGGCGCGCCCGCAAGGCGTTGATCGCCGGATCGTCGGTCGGCCCTTCGACGCCACAATTCCACGCGCGATTGTCGGTGCTGCCGTCCTTGTTGTCCTCGTGGTTCGCCTCGTTATGCTTGTCGTTGTAGGTCACCATGTCATTGAGGGTGAACCCGTCATGCGCGGTCACGAAATTGATCGAGGCCCAGGGCCGCCGTCCCTGATGATTGAATTCACGCGACGAGGCGGTGATCCGCGGCGCGAGTTCGGCGGCCGAGGCCTCACCGCGCCAGAAATCCCTGACCGAATCACGGAATTTGTCGTTCCACTCGGACCATCCCGGCGGAAAGCCCCCGACCTGGTAGCCGCCCGGCCCGCAATCCCACGGCTCGGCGATCAGTTTCACCGAACCCAGCGTCGGGTCCTGGCTGCACGCCTTGAGAAAGCCGCTCTGATTGTCGAAGCCGTTGGGTTCCCGGGCAAGAATTGTTCCGAGGTCAAACCGGAAACCATCGACATGCATCTCCTCGACCCAGTAGCGCAGACTGTCCGTGACCATCTGAAGCACCCGCGGATGCGACAGGTTCACGGTATTGCCGGTGCCAGTATCGTTGATGTAATACCGTGGATTATCCGGGATCAGACGATAATAACTCGCGTTGTCGATACCCTTGAAACTCAGCGTCGGCCCTTTTTCATTGCCTTCAGCGGTGTGATTATAAACGACATCGAGAATCACCTCCAAACCGGCTTCGTGGAAGCGATAGACCATTTCCTTGAATTCGCGCAGACTATTGGCAACGTCCGAAGCGTAGCGCGGATCGGGCGCGAAGAAACCGATACTGTTATAGCCCCAATAATTGGTCAGCCCGTTGTCGAGCAGGTGATTGTCGTTGATGAAGGTGTGGATCGGCAACAATTCGACCGAGGTGACACCGAGGGATTTGATGTAATCGACCACATGTTTGTCGCCCATGCCGGCGTAGGTGCCGCGCTGATGCTCCGGCACGTCCGGGTGGCGCATGGTGAAGCCGCGCACATGGGCCTCATAAAGCACGGTGCGGTTCCAACCGACCGGGTTGCGTCCGGGGTGGCCGCGCCAATCGAACCCCGGATCGACCACGACGCATTTTGGCATGAACGGGGCTGAATCACGATCATCGAAGGTCAGATCATCGCCGGTTTCCATTTTGTAGCCGAAACAGGCCGGATTCCATTCAAGATCGCCGGCATGGGCGCGGGCGTAGGGGTCGAGCAGGAGCTTGTTGGCATTGAACCGATGGCCGGCGGCCGGTTCATAGGGACCATCAACCCGGTAGCCATAATAGGTGCCGGGGCCGAGGTCAGGGATGTAGCCATGGAAAATCTGGTCGGTATATTCGGGAAGTTCAAACCGGTCGGTCTCGATCTTGCCGGTGGCATCGAACACGCAGAGTTCGACTTTTTCGGCATGGGCGGAAAACAGCGAGAAATTCACCCCCTTGCCGTCCCAGGTCGCGCCGCGCGGATAGGGAAGCCCCGGTTTGATCCGGCCGCGCTGAAGTTGAGCCATGAATTTCGCCTTCCTGATCTTATTTGCCGCCGGGCGCCACCGCCGACCGCTCCTGAAATGGGGCGCATCGCACTGCGGGAAAAGGGCGGCGGACGCATTTGAGGCGCCGGTGCCACCGGTTTTTGAAATCGTCACCTTATCGCCATGTGCCGATCAACTCTTCGCGCGACGGCCATGGCCATATTGCCGCTTGCCCGCGCCGTCACCACCCCGTTGCCATGCTCACCAACCACCAGTTCCACCACCTGCTCACGCGTGACTTCTCGCTGCACGCGCAGGCGGAGCGTCTGCACGCCCTCGGCTACCTGCCCTGCCGCCCCGGCTTCACCCTCGATCATCGAGGCTATCTGGGAATCGATTGCGTGTTTCGCGGTGCCATCCCGCCCGGCCTCGCGCAGGTGCCGGCCACCGCCCTGATCCGGGGTGCCTATGTGGCCTGGAAGCATGACACGGTGCTGGGCTTCGCGCGCAAGGCCGGTCCCGCCCCGTTCCGCTTCACCTGGGTTGCCGTCAGCAAGGACAATCCCGCCGAAACCGCAACGATCTGGCAGCGCGACCGGAATCGCGCGATCTGGCACATCGCGCTGCGCAGCCTGGTCAACACCGGCATCGACCATGCGACCCCCGACGGTTCATGGCCGATCGTCTGGCGGCTGAAATCCGCGCGAATGAAGGGCGTGACCCCGACAGGTTCGCATTACGACGTGCGCGCCGTGCCATGGGTGAATTATTTCCACGGCAATGACGCATTGCACGGTTTCGCCCGCGCCGCCTACGGGTTTCCCCAGAGTGCCGGTTGCGTCGAGCTACCCGTCCCGATCGCCAAACACGCGTTCACCCTGCTGCACGATGGGGCGATCGTCACGATCACCGGCCACTGGCACCCCGGCGAGGGTTACGCCCCCTCATCGTCCGCGGCGCTGCTTGCGGCCGCGCCGCGGGCACCGGCGCGCCCCTTTCCCACCCAGACACCCGCCGCCTATCGCGTGGCGGGGGCGGCCCGAACCGCGGCATCATCCCTGTTTCGACCCGCGCCGCAGCAGCCATAGCGGCAAGGGCAGGGCGGCCAGCAGAAAAATCCACAGCAGCGGAAATGTCGCCTCCAACCCGCCGTCCTCCAGATTGACCCAGAGCCTGATCGGCATGCCCTGCGGAAAATACGCAAAAATCAGCACAATGCCGAGCTCGCCCACGCCGCGCACCCACGCCAATGCGAGCGCCGCGGCCAGACCATCGCGCGCGATCGGCAGCGTGATGAACCAAAAGATCTGCCGCCGGTTGACCCCAAGCGTCAGCGCCGATTCGGCGAGGTCAGCCGGGATGTCGGAAAACGCCGTGCGCGCCGCGACCACATAGGTCGGCAGCCCGGCGTAGATCCCGGCCAGCAGGAACGCCACCGGATCATTGGTGATGATCACGCCGAACCGGCCGAGCAGCAGTCCGACCGGACCGATTGGGCCATAGAAAGCCGCGAGCAGAATCCCCAGCGCCAACGGCGGGGTCAGCAACGGCAACAAAAGAAAAAACTGCGCATAATCACGCAACCTGCCCGTCGCGGTCGCGAGCCAAAGCGCCAGCGGCGTGCCGATCGTGGCGATCACCAAAAGCGCCGCAAGCCCATACGACACCGAGACCAGAACGGCCTGGACATCCGATGTCGAGAGATCGAACCGCGCCCAGTCGGTCAGCACGACCAGCCCCAGAAACGGTGCCGCCAGCAGCGCCAGCGCAAAGCCGCGGGCCGCCGCCTTGATCATGCGGCGGCCCGGGTCGCAAATCTCCGAGGATCAGATCGCGCTGCCGTGCGGGGCGTTGTAACCATAATGCGCGAACAACTCCTGACCCGCCGGGCTGAGCATCATCTCGATGAACGCATGCCCGGCCTTGGGGTTGGGCGCGTCATGCGGGACGCACGCATAGAAGACCAGGGGTTCGGTATGCAAGACTTGGCGCTTGCCCTTCACGTCGAGCGTGATCGCCGCCTTGGAATACCAGGGCTTGATCATGGCGGGATCGCTCAGATTGATCTGCTTGGGCAGCGGAATGAACGGCAGCTTGAGTGATTTCACCGCACTCTCATAGCCCGAGGTCGCATCCAATTCGCCCGAATCCAGCCGCGCGAGCATCGAGGGTTCGGAGAAGATCTGCGCGGGGTTGATCGGCGCGCCCAGCACCCGTTTGCTCAGCCCCGGCTGATGATAGAATTTCTCCGCGAGATCGAAGGTGAACAGAATGTTGCGCCCCTGCGGATCGGTGCGCGGATCGGTGCGGCCGAAGCGCAGCCCCTTGCTCTCCAGCACCTTGTACCAAAGCTTATGACCCTCGGCGGCGGCCTTGAGTTCCGGCGCAAAACGCGATTTCGGCGAATACGCGATCACCATCGCCGTGCTCGCCACCGGCACCGCCTTGCTGACCATCCCGGCGGCCTCCAGCACCTTGACCGGGCCGGGCGTGATCGAGACGAACACATCCGCCATCATGGTCTTGGCGGCGATCAGATGCGCCAGCGCGAACGCGCCCTGACCCATGCCGTGAAACGTCTCGCCGCTCTGCTTCTCATAGGCCGGGCCGAGTCCCTTGTTCATCAGCACGCCCATCGAACCGGCATAGGCCACCGTGAGCGTCCCGCCCGCCGCCCGCGCCGATCGTGTCGCGAGCGCCGGCAGCGCCGCCGCCGCACCAAGGCCCAAACCAAAATTCCGCCGTGAAATCGCCATCATCATCTCCTGTTGTCACTCGATATAGCCGTGCAAATAGCTCGCTGCCGTCTCGATATGTCTGTTCTGCCATATCGTCAATCGCGCAATTCCGTGATTGGATGGTGTCATGGTGAAACTACGGCATCCGGAAACGATCGGCCTGCGGATCAGAGTGGTCCTCGGCGATGGTCTGATCATCGGCCCCGGCCGGGCCGACCTGCTCGAGGGCATCCGCGATACCGGCTCGATCGCGGCGGCCGGGCGGCGCATGGGCATGAGCTACAAACGCGCCTGGCAACTTGCCGAGGCGCTCAACACCACATTTCACGCCCCGGTGATCATCGCCGCCAAGGGCGGCGTCGCGGGGGGCGGCGCTCACCTGACCCCGCTCGGCGATCAGGTGCTCGATGCCTATCGAACCCTGGTCCGGACCGCCCAGACCGAAGGCGGCGGCTCGCTCGCAACCCTCAACACCGCGCGGACCGGGCCGTGATAACCCTCGCGCAACGGGTCTTGATCATCATGGGGCTGAGCCTGCCCCTGGCCGGCTGCATCATCGCGCCACCGGTCGCGCATCGTCCCTATCCGGGTGCGGTATTCGTGCCCGGTCATTATGACCGCGGCGGTTACTGGGTGCGCGGTCACTGGATTTGACCGGAAAAAACCGGTCGCGCGGCGCCAGGCATCTTTTCAGCGCGGCTGGTCCGGCCTAGATTGATCCCCCGAAGGAGAATGTGTCTTCCGCCACCCCGAACGCCCCGAACAGAACCGAACCCAGGGCGCCCAGATATGGGCGCTGGCGGGTTTTCTCGGCCTGACCCTTCTGGTCGCAACGGTTGCCGGCGTCACCACCCTGCCCAACGTCAAAACCTGGTATTCCGTGCTGCCGCGTCCGCCCGGCACCCCGCCGAACGGCGTGTTCGGCCCGGTCTGGACGGTGCTCTACATCGCCATGGCGATCGCCGCGTGGCGGGTCTGGCGCTGCGGCGACATTCTGGGCGATCACAAACGCGCGTTGTCGCTCTGGGGCTGGCAGCTCGCGGTGAACGCAATCTGGGCGCCGGTATTCTTCGGCCTGCACCGGCCGGGCGTCGCGATCGCGATCATCCTCGTGCTCGATGTCCTGGTCGCCTGGACCATCCTGGCCTTCCGGCGGATCGACCGGATCGCCGCGCTCCTGCTGCTGCCGTATCTCGCCTGGGGCCTGTTCGCGACCTATCTGACCGTGGGGTTCTGGTGGTTGAACCGATGATCCGCTAGACTTCAGCGCAGAACCCCAAGGATAATTGCCGCGATGCCGTCGAAGCGCCCGATCAGACTGACCGCCCTCCTCGCCCTGCTGTCCGGCCTCGCCGCCGCACCGCCGGCTTTCGCGCAGATGGCCGGTGCCGGCATGGGCAGCCCGATGGGCGGCGCCGGGCCGATGGGCGCGGGGCAGGGGCTGCATCCGCGTGAAACCACCCCCGATATCGCGCCGCCCGCCCTGCCGGGCGCCACCGGCGTCGGCAATATTTCGGCCGGCCCGGTAACCACCGCCAACGAAGACCCGACCAAGCTGCTGTTTTCCGCGATCAACCACGGCGATTACACCCAGGCGCGCGCCGCCGTCAGCCGGGGCGCCAATTTGAACGCCCGCAACGCCCTCGATGAAACCCCGATCGAGCTCGCGGTCGAACTGAACCGCAACAACATCACCTTCATGCTGCTCTCGGTGCGCGCCGAGGAAGGGGGCGGCGAGGCGACCGAGCAGCAGATGCCGCTCACGCCGGTCTCGCGCACCATCGCCGCATCCACGCGCCGCCCCGCGCCGGCGCTGACGCTGCACACCCGCCAGGACAGGGCGCAAACCGCCCCGGCCATCCCGGATCAGCCCGGTGTCCCCAATCCATCCGCCGGGTTTCTCGGTTTCGACCCGCATTCCTGACGATCGGCCATGCCCGATCATCGGCGCCCATCCCCCGGCCCGGCGATAAAAACCTCAGGTTGGTTTGCCAGAGGATAATTTTCAGTTAAACGTTTTGTAAGCAGATGCGCGCCGTGACCGGCGATCTGTGACGCGGTTTGAATGAAAAATCTTCGGGAGGATTTATGAAAACAGCCAATCCGGCCCCCTTGGGCCTGTTCGGTTTCGCGCTTACCACATGGCTGCTGTCCATGATCAACGCGGGTCTGCTGCCGGCCACCGGCATGGGCATGGTGCTGGCCATGGCGTTTGCCTTCGGCGGCACTGCCCAGTTCGTCGCCGGCATGATGGAAATCACCACCGGCAACACCTTCGGCTTCGTGGCGTTCTGCGCCTATGGGGCGTTCTGGTGGAGTTTCGCGCTGTTTGTCGAATTCTTCGCCAAAGGCGTTCCCGGTCCCATGGTCGGCTGGTATCTCTTGCTCTGGGGCGCCTTTACCCTGGCGATGTTCATCGGCACCCTGGCGCTCAACCGCACCCTGCAACTGATCTTCGGCGCCCTGACCATCACCTTTGTTCTTCTCGCCCTCAATCCCCTGCTCGGCAGCCCGCAACTCGGCATCTTCGGCGGCTATTTCGGCCTGTTGACCGCGTTTCTCGCCTTCTATCTCGGCGCGGCGGACGTCATCAACACCACCCACGGCAAAACCGTCCTGCCA